>CAIXQW010000107.1 GCA_903921675.1 uncultured bacterium
ACTTTTAAGTTTTATGATTATTTTTATTTGGGAGAATTAAATAATTATTTACTTGAAATAAATAATAAATTGACGGAATTTAAGAAAATAGTCTCAGATAATTTACCACCACTGAAAGTAATTGAAAGCCCTACATGGAGATAAAATAAAAAGAGTATACTCAAAATCTATATGTTTTAACACTTCTTCAGGTACAACTCAATAACTTATCCTCCCCAATTTTCTCTATCCAAACTTCTATATTGAATAGCTTCTGCAATATGCTCTGTTCTTATATTTTCTGCAGCAGCTAAATCTGCAATGGTACGCGCTACTTTTAAAATTCTGTCATATGCTCTGGCACTAAGGTTCAATCTTTCCATTGCTTTTTTCAATAGGTTTTGGCTGGCAGTATCTAGCTGGCAATATTCGCGTAATAGTTGTGTATTGATTTGCGCATTGCAATAAATACCATCTAAGTCTTTATATCTTTCGGTTTGTATTTCTCTAGCTTTTATAACTCTTTCTCTGATGGCATTACTTTTTTCTAAGCCTTCTGTACTACCACTTAATTCAGAAAATTTTACGGGTGTTACCTCTACATGTAAGTCTATTCTGTCTAGTAACGGACCACTGATTTTATTTAAATATTTTTGCACCATGCCAGGAGGGCAGCTACATTCTTTTTCGGGATGATTGAAGTAACCGCACGGGCAAGGATTCATACTAGAGATAAGCATAAAGCTACTTGGAAAATCGATAGATACTTTTGCTCTAGAAATGGTTACTCTGCGCTCTTCCATTGGTTGACGCATTACTTCTAATACTTGTCTTTTAAATTCTGGCAATTCATCTAAAAACAAAACACCATTATGCGCTAAAGAAATTTCGCCAGGAGCAGGATTACCGCCACCGCCAACTAAAGCCACATCACTAATGGTATGATGCGGAGAGCGAAAAGGTCGCTTACTAATTAATGTACTATTTTCTGGAAGTTTGCCGGCTACGCTATGTATTTTAGTGGTCTCTAATGCTTCTTGCAAACTAAGTGGAGGCAATATGGTTGGTAGTCTTTTTGCCAACATTGTTTTGCCTGCACCTGGTGGGCCAATCAAAATTGCATTGTGTCCACCAGCTGCTGCTATTTCTAAAGATCGCTTAATATTTTCTTGCCCCTTTACATCACTAAAGTCGATGTCGAAATTATACTGTGCATTATTAAACTCTTCTCGTGTATCTACAAATGTGGGAACTATAGATGTGTTATCATGCAAAAATGCAACTACATCATTGATATGGCTAACGCCATACACTTTTAAGTTGTTTACAATTGCAGCTTCTCTTGCATTTTGTTGTGGTAAAATCAATCCTATAAAACCTTCTTTACGTGCTTGTATAGCTATTGGTAAGGCTCCTTTTATGGGTTGAATAGTGCCATCTAAACTCAACTCTCCCATAATGATATATTTACTAACATCATCTGGGTTTGCTTGACCACTACCGCATAAAAATCCTATGGCAATTGGCAAATCGTATGCACTACCAGCTTTGCGAATGTCTGCAGGTGCCATATTAATTACCACTCTTTCGCGTGGCATAATAAAGCCATTATTTTTAATAGCACTTTCTACACGCTGCAAACTTTCTTTTACAGCATTATCTGGCAAGCCCACTATGCTATAAGAAATTCCTTTTGTAAAATCTACTTCTATGGTAATGGTAATAGCTTCTACACCATACACGGCGCTACCAAATAATTTAGTCATCATAAGAAAAACGAAAGTAATTAATTTTAATGAAATAGCGCGTTTGATTAGGCTTGAAAAGAAACTCGCATTCCTTTTTCATCGCTACAAATTTTGCCATCACTATACACCAAATTTCCATTGACAAAAGTTTTATCTATGCTATGGCTAAATGTATGGTTCTTCATTGGGCTCCAAGCGCATTGATACAAAATATTGTTTTTAGTAACTGTATATTTTTCATTAGGGTTTACAATTACAATATCTGCAAAATAGCCTTCTCGTAAATATCCTCTTTCTTGCAAGCCAAAACAAATAGCTGGTGTATGGCACATTTTTTCTACCATTTTTTCGATAGAAATTTCTTGCTTGCTTACATAGTCTAGCATTAATAATAAACTATGTTGCACCAAAGGTACACCGCTTGGTGCTTGTAAATATTGTTGTTGTTTTTCATCCCATGTATGCGGTGCATGGTCTGTAGCTATTATATCTAGCCTATCGTCTAGTAATGCGCGCCATAATGCTTCCTTGTTTTCTGCGGCTTTTATAGCAGGGTTACATTTTATTTGATTGCCAAATATAGCATAGTCATCTGCAGTATAATGCAAGTGATGCACACATACTTCTGCAGTTATTTTTTTCATTGCTAGTGGCATCATATTGCCAAATAATTGTAATTCTTTGGCAGTACTAATGTGTAAAATATGTAAGCGTGCACCAGTTTGATTGGCTAATTGTATAGCGCTATAACTACTCTCATAGCAAGCATCTACATTGCGTATAATAGGGTGGTAGCTAACATCTATATCTGTACCATATTTTTCAATAATATCTTTTTGATTTTGTCTGACAATTTCTTCTCTTTCGCAATGTGTAGCAATAAGCTTTTCGCTTTCACTAAATATTTTATTTAGTGTGATGTAATTATCAACTAGCATATTACCTGTGCTGCTACCCATAAATATTTTTAATCCGCAATATTTGCTTTTGTGTTTATTTATTTTTAGCGCTTCTTCTGCATTGTCATTACTTACACCCATAAAAAAACTATAATTGGCAAGGCTAGTATTGGCAGCTATAGTATATTTATCTTCTAGCAATTCAAATGTAAGCGCGTTAGGTACAGTGTTGGGCATTTCCATAAAGGTAGTGGTGCCTCCAGCAATAGCTGCTCTGGCTTCGCTGCCAATAGTAGCTTTATGAGTTAGGCCAGGCTCTCTAAAATGCACTTGATCATCTATCACACCAGGCATAATTATTTTATTCGTGCAATCTATGATGGTATAATGTTCTTGCACAGAAATAGAAGGTGCAATTTTTTCGATGCGTTGATGATGTATTAAAATATCTTGAATAGATTGTATGCCTTCGTTGATAATTGTGCCGTTTTTTAGTAGATAAGTTGCCATGTATAAAGCTATTGATTATAATAATGTAAAATAAAGGATTTATCTTTTATATATAATCATTAATTTTACACTAATGAATAAGATTACTTTATTAATCATACTTTTTGCTATGCAATCTATAGTGGCAAATGCGCAAGATTTAACCATTAAAAATAATGCAGATGAAGCTTATTTATTAGATAGATTTGAAATAATGAGTGGCACTTTACATCATTCATTTCACTTGACTACCAAAAGTGTTAGTGCTAAGAATATGGTATCTTTTTTAGAAACAATAGAAAAACCAAGATTATGGACCAAGCGCGATGAAGCAAATAGATTAACCCTATTGCAAAAGCATCATGAATATACAAATGATGAAGAAGGTAATGAACCAAGTAATAGAAATTTGCTGCATACTATTTACAAAATGCCGACAAACTTTTTTGAATATGGAAGCAATGGCGTTTTTGTAGCTATTAATCCAATTATTTATTACAATCAAATGCTAGAAAGTGGTAGCGATAAAAATATATTTTTAAATACGCGTGGGTTTGAATTAAAAGGATATTTAAACAGAAAAGTGAGTTTCTACACACAGCTTACAGATAATCAAGAAAGAGGCCCCAGCTTTGTGCGCAATTGGATAACAAACAACGATGTAGTGCCAGGAGCTGCCTATATCAAAGCATTTAAAGGGGATGGGACAGACTATACTTTGGCCAAAGGTTATATAGATGTAGAAGCCATGAAAGACCATATCCATCTTAGTTTTGGTAATGATAAATTTTTTATTGGTGATGGTTATAGAAGTTTATTTCTTGCCGATTTTGGCAACAACCATTTATTCCTAAAAATGAATACTAAATTTTGGCGCATCCATTATCAAAATATTTTTACAGAATTGTATCCAACCAGAAGGTGGTCTGCAGATAACTTATTGCCTCGTAAATATGCAGCCATGCATCACTTGTCTATCAATATCAAACCATGGTTGAATGTTGGAGCATTTGAAGCTGTGGTGTTTGGCAGAAAAGATCATTTTGATTTTCAGTATTTGAATCCTGTAATTTTTTATAGAACTATAGAGCAGCAAAATGGTAGCCCAGATAATGCATTGCTTGGCTTTGATACTAAAATTTTACCAGTAAAAAATGTACAGGTGTACTCGCAGTTTTTGTTAGACGAATTTAGTTTTGAGCACATAAAAGCCAACAAACAATGGTGGGCTAATAAATATGCTTGGCAAATTGGTGCTAAGTACATTAATGTAGCAAATATTGCGCATTTAGATGTTCAATTGGAGCGCAATTACATCAGACCATTTACTTACAGCTATCGTGATTCTGTGGCAGATTATAGCAACTACAATCAATCTTTAGCACACCCAAATGGCGCAAACTTGATAGAGCATATTGCTATTATACGCTATCAGCCCATTGCAAAATGTTTCATTAGTTTAGAAATTATTAATCGTCGCCAAGGCATGGATACAAGTGCTACATTTAGTAATGGCGGTAATATTTTAAAAAATTACAATTTACGAAATGGGCTGTATGATGGATTTAATACACTAGGCGGCACGCTGGTTACTACCAATTATGCCAATTTCAATGCTAGTTTTCAGGTAAAAAATAATGTGTATGTAGATGCAGGTTATCTATATCGCAAGGCAAATTCTAGTATTGCAGCCTTCCAAAATAAGTCTAGTAATTTTTATATAGGCTTTAGAATGAATACCAATAGAAGAATGTATAATTATTAGTAATGAATTTTGTAAGTATTGTTTTTGCTATATTTCTAAATAAAATATGCTTAATTGATTGAGCGAAATATTTTAAAATTGCTGCATGTAATTAGCAAAAAAGCGTTTGCATAAATTGTATTTAGGTAAAGTTGATATTTTGATACAGTAGTATTTTTTTGTATTAACTTCAAAAAATGTTATACCAACATGTGACAATGCTTAAGATGAATTATCGTTAACAAAGCATATTTTCCTAGTATTCAAAAACCAAATTATGAAAACATTTCTCTTTTTTATTTTGCTATTGCAAATAACAATAGACTACATCTTACTATTACTCCCAATCCTGCATCACAAATAATACATTTAGAAAATGTAGAAGGAGATATACAAGAAATAAATATTTTTAATATGCAAGGAGTTTTAATGCAGCATATAACTTTTAAAAATCAGTAAGCAAACCAGCAGTTGAATATTGAAAATTTAGATAAAGGAATTTATTACATTGATGCAACAATCAATAATAAACATATAATAGAAAAGTTGATTAAAAATTAATCTACCCACCAATTGTAAAACTCAAAAAGATCATTCTGGTATTAATTACATCCAAAACTTTACTGGTGGGTATGCCCACATCTTTTTTCTGAATATTACCAAAGCCATTACTTATTTTTAATTCGGGGCTAAAGATAAAATTTGGATAATAAAAATCAAAACCAACCCCTACATCATACCCAAAGTCGATAGGTTTTATTTTCAATACTTCATCGTTTCTGCGGCTGCGTGTATTGCTATTAAAGTCGTAATCAAATTTTCCTCCAGCAAATGTATAAAACCTAAAATTACCAATTCTATCGCTATTTAGTTTTAGCGATAATGGTAAATGCATCATGATACTTTCTATAATAATAGTGGTATCCGGCTTATAAGTAAGGTTGTAGAAAATATTTTTTTGGGTTAATACAAATTGTGGTGTAAGGCGCGCTGCTAAATGGTTCGTGAGTTTTAAATTGCTATTAATTCCTACCTGAAAACCTGCACTCCACTTAGGTGTAACTTCCATAATAGAATCATTCTGTATAAAATTATCAGAATGAAAAATTCTGTATTGCGAATTGTTGAAGCCAGCTGTAATACCAAAGTAATACAATCTATCATCGTCTTCTAACATATTATAGCCTTGTGCAAAACTGTGATTGCACAAAAACAATAAGCAAATAGTAGCAACTATTTTGTAGCTTGATAGATAGAGGCGATGCCAAAACTTAAGGGTGTACATGTGCTATTTTTAAATCCAATTTTGTGCAATATACTACACATTTCTTCACCTTCGGGGAAAGCCGCAACACTTTCTGGTAAATAACTGTAGGCTGTGTTATTTTTACTAAATATTTTTCCAATGGTAGGTGTTATATAACGAAAGTAAAATGCAAATAATTGTTTTAATGGAAAAACTTTAACTTTTGAAAATTCTAAAATGATCAAAATGCCACCTGGCGATAGTACTCTATACATTTCTCCAAGGCCTTTGTCTAAATTCTCAAAATTACGTGCTCCAAACGAAACAGTAGCAGCATCAAATGTATTATCTGCAAATGGTAAGTTTTCGCTATCTGCTTTTTGTAGGCTTACAATATCTTGCACATTAGCTTCTATGATTTTCTCATCGCCTTTGTTTAGCATTTGTTGGCTTATATCTATACCAATTACTTTTTTTGGCTGTAGGCTAGCAAGCATGATAGCTAGGTCTGCGGTGCCTGTAGCTACATCCAAAAACTGTCCTTTGCGCGCAGCTTGCAATCTTTTAATTACTTTTTTACGCCATTGAATATCAATACCAAGGCTCATCAATCTATTCAAAAAATCGTACTTCGGAGCAATATTATCAAACATTTGCTCTACTTGCAGTTTCTTGTTTACCTTTGAACCCTCGTTGGGTACAATGCTGTCGTGTTTATAAGTAGTCACTACTGCAAAAGTACAATGAGTAATGCAATGGAAGTAAAGAAAGCAATATATATCATTAGTAGCCCCAAAATGGAGTTGTGCCCTGCACCTACATTACCAGAGGTAGCTTTTATTGGTAGAAGCAATGTGGGCAAAAGTAGCCTTATCAATATGCTTAGTAATAAAAGAGAGCTAGCCAAAGTAAGTAGCAATCCCGGCAAAACCCAAATGATTAATCATTTTAATATTAATGATAATATGTTTTGGGTAGATTTACCAGGCTATGGGTTTGCCAAAGTAAGCCAAGCAATGCGCAAAGATTGGAAGAAAATGATAATGGATTATTTAGAAAAACGTGAAAATCTTGCTACTGTTTTTGTACTAATAGATAGTAGAGTTACCCCACAAAAACACGATATTGATTTTATAAATACTTTGGGGCAAAAAGGCATAGCATTCAATATTGTATTTACGAAGGCAGATAAAAGCAAACAAACAGAAGTAGCACATCATGTAAAAACGCATTTAGCTGCACTGCATAAATTTTGGGAAGAATTGCCAAGGCATTTTGTAACTAGTGCCGAAAAACGCTTAGGTAGAAAAGAAATGCTTAGTTATATGGATGAAATTATAGAAGAGTGGAAGATGAAAGAAAAGGAAGAAGCCAAAATAAAAAAGAGTAGCAAGTAATTCTTTTATAAAAAAATTAATTGCACATTTTATCGGCGCAGCAACTGCTGGCAAATGCATTTGGCTTAGCTTTAAATGTAAATCCCATACCTAATATATAGCCCATTGCATCACGCAAAGCTACATTACTCTGGAAATTTGGATTGGTATTAATATCTGCATGTACTTCCATATCTACGTGGTATTGGGTAAATAATCCACAAAGTTCATAAGCTATTTCTATACTTTTGGCTACTTCTAACAACATTCTTTCTTTTAAAGAAAATAATTGTTGCGATTTTTGATTGGAGATGTACATAAATCCGCCAGCACCTTCTCTTAAAAAAACAATTACAGTTGCAAACTCTGTATCTGCACCTTTTTGCTGACTATCTGTGCCAATGCATACTTTTAATCGTTTACCATTTTGTGTTTCGGTGATGATTACATTTTCTACAGCAGCCTTAATTTCTTCTGCAATTGGTTGCCCATCGAATGTTCTCCATAGCATAGCGATAAATTTTCTATAAAATTAAAATAGAAACAAATTGCTTGTATATAAATGTTATTGACAATATGTAAAGATAATAATAGCTTAATCCTAGAATTAGCATTAGAGATGCTGAAACGATGTAAGTATTTGTAAATTAATTTTTTTACGAAGTTGCACTTCTAATGGGTCAAAAGGTATTACTCTTACTAAAAAAAAATAGCTAACAAATACTAAATCGGTATAAACTCAACTAACGAGCTAGTATTTTCGTTCCGCAAATCCTATCGCTTAATTTGGATTAATATGCACCAATACTCAGCAATACCAAAGTACAAGCCTCTTGGACAATACAATTATTAGCTTTTAGCATTGCTGCAAATTCATCATTTTCTGTGCCAGGGTTGAATAATACTCTACGCGGATGAAGGCTTAAAATATAGTTATAATAATCTTTTTGGATAGTAGGATTGATGTATAATGTTACAGTATCAATTGCAGTAAAAGGAACTAATTCTTTATTAAAAGCTACACTATTAACTTTGCCAGATTTTGCACCAATGGCTACTACCTCATGACCATGTGCCAATAAACTATTGATTGCCTTATTGCTATATCTTTCGGGCTTTATACTTGCACCTATTACCAATGTTTTCATTGGTATTAATACAATGCAGTTACATCTTCTTTATATTTCAATTCCCAATCCAACATATTATTGCGGCTTTGGTATAAGCCTTTGTCTGTAGCTATATAAAAATAATATTTAGCTACATCTGTGCGATACACATTGCGCTTGCCTACAATATCCCAAATACGGGTATATTGTGGTAAGCCAGCATCAATTCTTACAATACTATTTCCTACCATTTTATATAATCCTAAGCTGTCTAGGCTGGTGTAATAATCGCCATTATAGGCTACTTGTTTACCCATTAAAAATCTACTTTTTGCAGGCCATCCAGTTATTTTATTCCAATTTACACCAAAATCATCACTGTAGTAAATACCAGAAATACCTTCTACATCTGATGCAGTTAATCTGTTATTGATATGGCTAATAAAATAAAACTGTCCACCACCAGATGGTAAGCCCTTTCCTGCAGCAGGTACAACTTTTACAAAGTTGCCAACTCCTCCAGCTCTTTTGTATAAATCATCGCTAAAATCTAAGGCAAAAACATCGCCATTATCTGTTCTAGTTACGCTTCTTAATACAGAAGAAGTAGTTGCAAATGGGCTATTTGTCCAAGTACCAATGGCTCCATTTTTTGTACTTTGGTGTAAAAATAAATCTAACCCACAAGCATAAACTATTTTTTGTGCAGGGTCATAGCACACTGTATTAGGATATCCTTCTTCTGTAATACTACTATTTTTAACAAGTGAATTAAAAGAAGGTTCTGGTCTAAAAGCTAAATCTATTTGCTCTAATGGCACCATTCCATTGCCAACATTTACTTTATTATTTTGAAATAATATATTGGTATCTAACACCCAAATGCAATTCAAAAAAGCACCTGCACCATATCTAATGGTATTAAAACTTTCTGCATCATTGGTTTTTAAAACATCGCCATGCCTTGTGCCCATAAACATAGCATAAGGTACTTTTATAGTATTACTATTATCTAAAGGGTTTTCTTTTGGTTTGCATGCAAAAAAACTGATGCTTGTCCAAACGAAAGCGGCTATTATTATACTGTTTTTCATATTCTACCTACAAAATGGGGTTTAAAGATACATAAATTTTTATAACTGTGTACACTAGGTTAATAATTTTATTGAAAGCCACAGTAGTTTTTACAAAATATGAGACGAAATTTTTTCTACAATCGTTGTAAATATGGCCTAACTTGCCATCAAATTTTAATAAGGAATATGCAATTGTCTTTTCATGGGGCTGCACATACTGTTACAGGTAGCAAGCATTTAATAGAGTTAGAAAACGGAAAAAAAATACTTTTGGACTGTGGTATGTTTCAAGGTATGGGCAAAGAAACGCTTACATGCAATAGCACATTTGGCTTTAATCCAACGGAAATTAGCTATGTAATACTTAGCCATGCACATATAGACCATAGCGGACTTTTACCAAAGTTATATGCAGAAGGCTTTAGAGGAGCTATCTATTGCACACCAGCTACAATAGATTTAGGCGAAGCTTTATTGGCAGATAGCGCCAGAATACAAGATGCAGATGTAAGGCATGTTAACAAGAAAAAAGAAAAGCAAGGTAAGCCAATAATAAAGCCATTATATACCATTGATGATGCTGCTAATGTTAGTAAATTATTTAGTATGGTAGATTACGATGAAGCTTTTGTGATAGACGAAGATGTGACTTTGCTTTTTACAGATGCTGGCCATATTTTAGGAAGCGCTTCCGTAAATTTAACGGTAACAGAAAATGGAACACCAACGCATCTTACGTTTAGTGGAGATGTGGGTAGGTATACAGATGCAATATTAAGAATGCCTGCACCTTTCCCTCAGGCTGATTATATTATTATAGAAAGTACTTATGGCAACTCTTTGCACGAAGAATTTAATGGCACCGAAGAAACATTATTGGAACAAATTAATCATACATGTATAGATAAAAAAGGCAGTTTGGTAATACCAGCTTTTAGCGTGGGGCGCACCCAAGAATTGCTTTTTGCATTAAATTCTTTAAGTATAAGTGGTAGATTGCCAAAAGTAAAATATTATGTGGATAGTCCTTTAAGTATAACGGCCACAGAAATTATTAAAAAATATCCAAAGTATTATAACGATAATGCTAAAGACGATTTACAGTATGATAAAGAGTTATTCAATTTTCCTGGTTTGCAATTAATTTCTTCTAGAGAAGAAAGCATGGCTTTGAATGATAATACAGAGCCAATGGTAATTATTAGCGCTAGCGGTATGGCAGATGCAGGCAGAATTAAACATCATATTGCTAATAAAATTAATGATCAAAGAAATACAATCATGCTAGTAGGCTATTGCAGCCCAAATGGATTGGGTGGCAGATTAATAGCTGGCGATAAAGAAGTAAAAATATTTACAGAGTGGTATAATGTAAATGCAGAAGTAGCCACTATGCGCAGCATGAGTGCACATGGCGATTACGAAGATTTATTGCACTACCTAGAATGCCAAGATGCTAGTAAAGTAAAGGAAGTATTTGTGGTACATGGCGAGTATGAAGTGCAAAAAAGCTTCCGCGAAAAACTGATCAATAAAGGCTTTAAAAATGTAAGAATACCAGAAATGCATCAAAAATTTTCAATTTCATAGAAATGGAAATACATTTTGTAAAAAAAAATATCTATTTTTAAACCTTCAACTAAACAAATCAACACATAGGGAATAATGAAAAAAGTAATAACCATCATCGGATTAGGCCTTTTAGGCATGCAAATAAATGCACAAGAGTATTATCCATTGCCTAGCCCTTGCGACCCAGATAAAGTATTTAATTATTTGCCAAGCGCAGCATACGAAAATGTATGTGTGTATCATTTAGAGGTAAATAATATGCCTTTTAATAAATGGCCTAAAGAAATTTATCGTTATCCAAATGTGCGCGATATTACTTTGCAAAACGATAATATTAGCGAAATTCCAATTGATGTGTACAACTTAAATCAATTGGAAACTTTAGATTTAAGTGGTAATAAATTAACTCGTTTGCCCAGCACAATTGGTGAGTTTAAAAACTTGAAAAGACTAATTTTAACAGGTAATCAATTAACTACTTTGCCTTATGATTTGGTAAAGTTGACCAACCTTGAAGAAATTGATATTTCTGGTAATCCTATGCAAATCATACCAAGTGTGTTGTCTGTAATGCCGCAATTAAAAATTGTAAAAACAGGTGGTTACAAAATCAATAATCCTGTTGTATTTTTAAATAGCCTGCGTGGTACAAATGTTACAAGCTTGGATTTAAGCAACTGTGGATTGAATTATGTGCCTAGTCAAATTTCTTATTTTACTAAATTAAAAGAAATTAATTTAAGCAATAATAATATTTATGGTTTAGGAGATGCATTGTTTGGTTTGCCAAGTTTAAATGCTATCAATTTAAGTGGCAATCATTTAAAAGATTTACCTGCTAGCATTAATCAAGCAATGGCTTTAAAAGAGCTTAATGTATCTAACAATGCTATTACAACATTACCTGCAACATTTGGTAACTTAAAATTGAACAAACTAAATATAGAGGGCAATAATTTAGATGCAGCATCATTAAATATTTTAAATATTATGAATGGTGTAGCACCATCTGTGCCAAATCCAGACCCGCTAATGCCAAGAGCTGTAAAGCATTACAAGCAAAAAAGTGCTCATAAACATTATAAAAAAAGAAAAAAATAATTACGGATAAGAAGCTAATCGAAAGGTTAGCTTTTTTTTGGTGAAAATGTAATACCGATTAGATTAATGTAACAGACTAATAATTTTGTCTGAACTTCTACACATCGGCATTTACCACAGTATAATTTAGTCTGAAAACCAAATTACTTAGGTATAAAATTAAATTTTTTACCAAGTTACTAATAAAAAAAGGCTTCAATTACTTGAAACCTTTGTTGTTATTAGTGGGAGTTGACGGATTCGAACCGCCGACCCTTCCGATGTAAAATCGGAATGCTTTGAACTAAGTGATTTACACTCCAATTAGTTTTTCTATCATAATTCTAGATTTCCATTTTTTTATTTGAAGTTCTCTTTTTCTTGTTTTCGGTAATTCATCAAATATTTCAAAATATTTAATTTCCCAGTCACCAATTCCACCAGTAAAACCTTTATGGTTGGAATTGTGCCGCCTTAATCTTTCTTGAATTTCATCTCTAGTAGAACCTACATAATATTTATTCAATTCTTCGGAAAATAATATATATGTGTAGTATTTCATTTTGGGAATTGTATAGGAGTCCTTAAAACAAAAAAGGCTTCAATTACTTGAAACCTTTGCTGTTATTAGTGGGAGTTGACGGATTCGAACCGCCGACCCTCTGCTTGTAAGGCATACCTATTACCATAAACTACCAAATAGCAACTAAATACAAATATTGGTAAAATGTAGTAATACCAATGCTTTTGTGTATAATTCACTATTGGTTACTTATTGTTTTTATGTGTTATTATATTACTTTTGTTCTATAAACGTTCTATAAAAATACATTTATTCTAAATATGATAACAGCAAGGCCAATAATTTATAAAAAGAATCTAAGAAAAGATGGAACTTGTAATGTAATAATTTTAGTTACATACAATAGAGAAAAAAGGTATTACAAAACAAAGATTGAAGTAACACCAATATTATTTGAAAGAGTAATGACAGCCAAACGCCGAACTACTGATGAAAATAACATACATAAAAAAATTGAGGCCTATATTACAAAAGCAAACAATGTTATAGACACCTTACCAATTTTTACTTTCAATTTATTTGAAGCTGGATATTTAACAGACAAAAGCGCGGTTAATAGTTTAGAAAGTGCATTTGATAAATACATTGAATATTTGCAAGCAAATGACCAAATAGGAACTGCTATAGGTTACAATACGGCTAAAAATTGTTTTGCTATACATTGGCCTAAACTAAAATTTGCAGACGTTACACCAACTAAGCTAAAGCATTTTGAAAAAAGTTTATTGAATGAAGGTAAAAGTAATACTACTATATCTATGTATGTTAGATGCCTTCGCTCTCTATTCAATTTTAATAATATTCCTTTGAATTTACAGCCATTCCATAGGTCAAATAACAAAAGCGGTTACAAAATACCATTGGTTACCAATCAAAAGAAAGCATTAACAGTACTACAAATTGCATCTATTTACAATTATGAAGTACCAGCTATTAGTACCAATACATCAATTAAGCAAAAAGAATATAGCAAGCAATTACAGCGCGCCAAAGATTATTGGATATTTATGTTTTTATGCAATGGAATGAATATAAATGACCTTTGCAACCTTACATGGCAACAAATTAATGGCAACCTTATTACTTACCACCGCCAAAAAACGCAAGGCAAAAGCAATACACAAAACCCTATACAAGTATCTTTAAAAGATGAAGCATTGGAAATTATTAGGAGGCAAGGCACGCCTAGTGTATTACCTACTGCATTTGTATTTCCACATTACAAGCAAGGCCAAAGCACATTGGATAAAAAGAAACTAGTCAACCTACTTACAAAAAGTGTAAACAAGTATTTGGCCATTATTAGTAAGGAGTTAAAAATTACACCAACTGTTACCACACAGTATGCACGCCATAGTTTTGCAACAGTATTAAAGCGCGCCAATGCAAGCACAGAATTTATAAGCGAAGCATTAGGACATAACAGCCTAAAAACCACTAAGCATTACCTAGCTAGCTTCGAGGCCAAGCAGGTGCATACTACAACCGATGTATTAACAGATATACTTAGAAAG
Organism: uncultured bacterium; assembly: GCA_903921675.1. Lineage (GTDB taxonomy): Bacteria > Bacteroidota > Bacteroidia > Chitinophagales > Chitinophagaceae > CAIXQW01. Next base: position 14,416 of record CAIXQW010000107.1, read on the forward strand.
CAAGCATAAGCAATGGATATATTAAGCAGGCCTAAAATTAGCGAATGGATTTACTTTGTCAGACAATTTGCAGATTTGACTATTAAGCATGGTGTTCAAAAAGCAGAAATTATAAATGCAACTGCTACTGAAAATTCTAAACTATTATTGTATGGTTTTTGTAACATTTCTACAATAAGAGAAATAGAACAAAATTTTATTGACGAAGTAAATTCTATTAAAATTGAAGTTGACCAAAGCAATTTTACTAATGTTTATAAAATATTGATAGATGAATTTAAATGTATAGATAATTACAAAATTTGGTATAAAAATAATTCACTAAACTATGATTTTGAAAATGAATATTACTATTATGGTGCAATGTATTCTTGTATGTTAGAAACTAAAAATAAAATTATTGAGCTTTCAAATTCTGTAGATGTTGCAATAAATAATTACTTTACTTTATTAACTGATATTCCAATAAACAATGCAGATAATTTAAGTATTGCTAAAATTACATTCAATTTTAAAAGTAGAATAATTGAAAAAGAAAATAGAGTTTTAGAATTGTTGGAGGCCAAAATTATTGGCAAGCCTATTGAAGAAAATAAAATAAATTCCAAATTGTACCTGCAAAAGTTAATTGGAGGAATGGAATATTATTCTATAACTGAAGCTGAAAAAACAAGCGAAATAATAAATTTTTATATTGGTAGGTTTACAGTAGAAATATTATTAAAATTGTATGACTATGATTTAAATATAAATGAATTGTTGAATGGTACTAGATGCAACAAAGAATTAAAGCAGGTTGTAGTCAATAAATTTAATGAAAGTGCGCAAAGGCAAGGTTTACCTTTATTGTATTTAATTGACAACAAAACAAATTTCATATTGCCCGACCTCATGCACCTTTCAAATCAAGACGTAACAGAAATTGTAAATGATGCAAACTATTTGGAAAATACATTTGATAAAAAGAATAAAGTAGATTTATTGTTATGGAATATTGGTATAGATAAAGCAATGGAATTATGGAAAAATGATTGTGCTAGTGTATCTAAGGAATGCGAAATTAGAACTGGATGGAATGGCATTTTTGACGCTATAAATGGCAGACAAAAAACAATTGAGGAAATGAAGCAATTAGGCTGGAATGAAGCACAATGTAGCTCATACGAATACGGTCAAAATGACTACAAACTTTATTTAAAGTTAAAAACGTATGAAGCAATATTATTGAAGTATTTAACAATGCAGGAAAAAGGAATTGAATTAAATACAAATGTTATTGAAAGTACTGAAAATATTAAAACCAAAAATAAATGTAAGACTACAGAAATAATAATTCAACATATTGAAGATATTGATAAAAATAAAAGTTGGAATTATGTATTTAAGAATAAGGATGATTTTGATATTTTTACATCGATACTAGCTAAGTTTTTTAAGTTTGAACCATACGATTTACCTGCAAAGTCAATAGAAATAAAAAAATATAGCAAATCAAGATTTGCACAAACTTTAAGACAAATACATAATGAATTGGCAGGTGAAGATGTAGCACTAAAAAAAGATATTGAGTTTTATAAAATCATGAGAGTAATAAGTATTTATAATATTAAAACTGATGACCAACTTTATAATTGTTTGAAGGGATAAAATAAATAATAATAGCTAAATAAAGCGCGCCGAAAAAGCCGACTAGGAGGCCGAAAAAGCCGAAACTACTATTGCACTATCGTATAAAACAAACGATAGATACAATGGAAACATTACAAATTAGTACACCAGTAACACTGGAAACATTACCAAAGCACTTTGCACAGTTAGCAAGCGAAGTAACAGCTATTAAGGCAATGCTAGAAGCAAAGGCCACACCTCCAGCAGTTGAGCAGGCCACATGGTTTAATATTCAGCAACTATGCGAATACATACCAGACCAACCAGCGCGCCAAACTGTTTATGCTTGGGTACAGCATGGATTGATACCAGTACACAAAGGAGGCAAAAAATTAAGATTTCTAAAAAGTGAAATTGACGATTATTTAAAAAAATCAAAACGTCTATCTAAGTTAGAAGCAAATGAAGTTGTAAATAATTATTTAACCTCAAAATCTAATTAATTATGTATAGCAAAAACAATGGCGTTACACCTACAAGTAATAACGCCAATAAGGTTGAAGCCCTTAGCAACAAAGATATAAGATTAATACAACTAAAAAAAGTATTTGATGCTTACCACAGCCAACCGCAAACAATGAAGGAATGTGATAGGAATAGTGGCATTATGAGAGAATCGATATGTTGGTACAATAGACATTTAAGGCAAGTAAAGCAAATATACTGCATAGGTAAACGCATTTGTAGTATTACAAAGCACCGCGCCAATGTTTATACAACAAACCCAAATTTAGCACCTATCAATCCACAATTAAACCTTTTTTAGTTATGGAAAATAAAAAGAAAGCAATAGAAGCATTAAACGCTATAAGGCAATTGCCAAAAGTGAATAGTATTATTAATAAGTACGAACCATTTAGAATTACATCATCAAGTAATTACCCTACTTTGCCACCAATTATTAAATTAGCAGATGAATGTATAGGTAGTGCAGGCGAAATAGTAACTGTATCTGGAGTGCAAAAAAGTGGTAAATCTGCATTCCTAAATACTTGTATGGTTGCATCATTAAGCCAAAATAAATTAGATAGCGTACCACCTGAAATAAGTGTTGAATATTGTAACGGCAAAGCTATCCTACATATTGATACAGAACAACCCAAGCCAAAGCATTTACGCAATCTAAAAAACATAGCAATGAGAATTGGCCAAACAGAATTACCTGAAAATTTCCATAGTTACAATGTGAAATCAATGGAACGTCGAGAAGTACAGGAACTATTAGAAAAAATTTGCCCTGAATTGATATCGAAATATGGAGGCATTCACATGATAATATTAGACGGTGCAGCGGATTTAATAAATGATGTAAATGATGCAGATGCAAGCAATGAATTGGTAAAATTATTAATGAAAATTGCAGATGAATATAAAGCGCTAATATTAGCAGTTGTGCATAAGAATCCTAATGATGGAAAAGTAAGAGGCCATTTAGGTAGCGAACTATTGCGAAAGCAAGATGCTGGAGTTGCAATGAAAAAAACAGATACATATTGTTACCTAGTGGCCGAAGATTTGCGTAATGGTGGTTCGCATTTAGTGCCACAGCTTAAATTTGAATTTGATAAATATTTAGGTTATCATGTTTGCACAGGATTGCACGAAGGTGAATACAAGCCTACCAAAGCAGATAAATTAAAAGGTTTAGCAATTCACTTATTTAAACTAACAACTGAATTAAGCTATACAGATTTATGCAAAGCTATAATGAATCATACCAATACAGGTATGCCTAATGCAAAGGCTAAATGTAGGGATTTAGTGAATGGTGGGTTAATCCAAAAGCTAGAAAATTTAAATTATGCATTGGTATAGAATAAAATTCCACTATAGCCCCTTTATACCTTTATACTAGTATAAAAGCTACATTATACCTTATACCAATCAAACCATGCATAAATATGTATAGTGAAAAAATATACCTAGTGTGTTTATTGCACTAGGTATAAAGTATAATATACCTATAGTGCTTTTTATACCTTATACCAATCAAAACCATTCCAAAATGCATAAATATAAACTAGCTTCAAATAAGCTACCTAAAATAGATTGCCCTAAATGCCATGCAATCAAACATTACCAGCGATACATAGACGCCACCACTGGCGAAGCATTACCGCCTGAATATGGCAAATGTGATAACGCAATTAAATGTACTTATCATTTACCACCGCCAATACTGTGCTATTTTGTACCTACGACCGAACTAAGAGAAATAACAGAAAAAGCAGTGCTAATTAAGCAAGGTGCAAACGAACAAATAATACCCAAAAAAGCGATTTTTGAGCAAATGAGTACAGGTATCTATTTGGCTGAATTTTTTATAAAAAACACCAACGGCAAAAGAACCAACCAATTAAACATTAACTACAATGAATGGGACTTTAAACATTTTCAAAGCGAAGGCAACATAACGCTAATAACTCGTAATACTCCAATTTGCAAGCCTAACAATGTTGATTTCCAAAAACAGCCAATCGTAAATATTATAGATGAAGTATTGTTGCACACATTAAAAAACTATGATACAAATACATTGGTAACTATTTTATACTCCAAATTTGGAACAGATGTAGTAAACAAAGTTTTGCATTTGTATTTTGTAGGTACTTGTGATAAATACATTACATTTCCATTTATAAGCATTTTAGGGCATTGCAGGGCAATATCCTTAATAGAGTATAGTAAGATAGGTAAACGTGTTAAAACAGAGCCACAAGCGCGAAATATACATACTTACCTATCCTTTGCATACACCGCAAAAGGCGAAGCATTGCCAACGTGGCTATTAAACTATAAGAATAGTGTAAATAAATTCAATTGCTTATTTGGTGAACATCTAATGAATCAATTTAAGCACAAACCAATTGCCATTGTAGAAGCTCCTAAAACAGCAATTATTGCAAGTATGTTTTACCCTGAATATTTATGGCTTGCTTGTGGCGGTTTAGGTTATTTAACAGCCAATAGAATAGAAGTATTAAAAAATAGAGATGTTTATTTATTTCCTGATAATTCAGTTGATGATACTGCTTTTATTCTATGGAATAAAAAAGCAATTGAATTTGGTTTTACTTGTGTAAACATACTAGAACAACTAGCCAACGATAATAATAAAATTGATGGCCATGATTTAGCAGATTATATTTTAGAGAATAGTCAAATAAAAGTAGACACGCCAATTATTAAACCTTTGATACAGTTACCAACGCCAATACTAGAAAATGAAACAAAATTAAAAATTGCTATTCCTGAAAATAACTTTCATAATCAAATTTTAGAATTAACAGAATACTTTGAAACTGCGAAGCTTGAAAATAAAGGTGAAATAAATTTATGCAGTGGTACTAAAATAATTGATTTAATGAAATTTGTAAACAGTCATCTTGAAACCATTAATACATATTACAACAAACCTATTGCGATTCCTTACCTACAAAGGTTATCTAAATTAAAATCTATTCTTAGCAATTCACTTTGAAATACAAAGTAAATAGTAACTTTGCATTGAATAATCAATATTTAATCAATGACAAATAAAGGAGGTGCAAGGCCTGGAGCAGGACGCAAACCAAAGGCCTTAGAACAGCATACAAGCAATATTTGCAAGCAAGCAATACAATCTACTTATGGTGGCAATTGCAAAGCTATGCAGGCCTTGCTAGCTACTGGAGAAGTGGCATTGATTAAATTCGTATTTGAACACGCTTTTGGTAGGCCAATAGAGAAGCAAGAAATAAGAATGCCAAAGGTAGGAGCAGAATTAGAAGCAGAAATTTATATTTAGTTATCTAAAGTAGAACAAAATAGAAAATGAGAAATAAGACTGGAGGCCGAACCATAGGAACACCAAACAAAATAACGCAAACAACAAGGCAATCTTTGCAAAGCTTTATAGATAGCAATATAGGCAATATACAAACCAACTTTGAACAACTAGAGCCAAAGGATAAACTAAAGTTTATTAGCGACCTATTGCCCTATCTAGTG
>CAIXQW010000108.1 GCA_903921675.1 uncultured bacterium
ATTAAAACAGAAAAAAATATCAGAAATTAAAAATGATTTTATAGCTAATATGACGCATGAATTTAAAACTCCTTTAGCTACTATTAGCCTTGCTACAGATGCATTGCGTAATGATAAGGTAAAAAATGATCCAGAAAAAATGGATTATTACACAGAAATAATTAAGGAAGAAAACAAACGTATGAATGCACAAGTAGAAACTATTTTGCAAAGTGCACAGCTGGAAAAGCAAGAACTAAAATTAACACTAAAAAGAATTAATGTGCATGAGGTTATTAATAATGTGTATGACAATACTAATTTGCAAATAGAAGAAAAACATGGTATTTTAAAAACACAATTAAATGCACACAATCCATTTATACAAGCAGATGAGGTACATTTTAGTAATATTATTTTTAATTTATTGGATAATGCAATAAAGTATAGTAACGAAAATCCTGAAATAAAAATAGAAACAGAAAATTTCAATAATACAATTTCTATTAAATTTACAGATAATGGTATTGGGATGAGTAAGGATACTTTAAATAATATATTTGAGAAATTTTATAGAGCGCACACTGGCAATTTGCACAATGTAAAAGGCTTTGGACTGGGGCTAACTTATGTAAAACAAATTGTAGATGCCCACCATGGCAAAATCAAAGTACAAAGTACCCTTGGCAAAGGCAGCTCATTTACTATCAGTTTTCATGTGATAGAAACTATTTAAATTATAGTAAAGTAAATAGTCGCTATAGAAGTTTCATTTTAAAATAAATAAATTACTCAGTTGGCAGAATTTCTTGCAATACAATTCTATTTTCTTCTATTCGCAATTCATGTTCTACACCAAACTTCAATGCCATATTTTTAGCTTGATGCCCAACCGGAAAGCCAAAGCAAACCGGATATTGATACATGGAAACTTTTTCCCAAATAATTTCGTATTCATTTTTCCCAAATGGATTTTCTTTATCGTCTTTTGCATCTGTAAATCCGCCAACCACCAAGCCTGCCAAATGATCCAATTTGCCGGCACGAAACAATTGCCACATCATTCTATCTACATTATAAATTTGCTCTCCTACATCTTCTAACACTAATATTTTTCCGTTTGTATTTACATCGCTAGGTGTGCCTATCAAGTTAACCAAAGTTGCCAAGTTGCCGCCAATTAATTCGCCGCGACAACTATTCATTTCAGAGTTTTTGCTAGTAGGTATACTATATTCCGAGGGCTTTCCTGTTAGTGCATAATAAATACTCATTGTGCTATCATTATCAAATTCTTTAGCCAAATAGCCACCACTCATGTGGGCATGAATTGTAGCTATATTAAAATTGGTATTTACATGATTGTGTAATACGGTGATATCACTAAAACCTAATAACCACTTTGGATTATTTATAAATTTTTCAAAGTTTACAAAATCTATAATTCTAACAAAGCCGTAACCACCTCTTCCAAACAAGATAGCTTTAATATTATCATCATCTAGCATTTCCTGAAAATCTTGCAACCTTGTTGCGTCTGTACCACTAAATTTATGATAATTAGTACCGATTGTTTTGCCGATTTTTACTTCAAATCCCCAAAACTCTAGTTGGGTAATCATAGGCTGAATAGTTTCTACAGACAGGGAACCTGCTGGGCAACAAATGCCAATTGTATCGCCTAGTTGTAAATAAGGAGGAATAATCATGCAGCAAATATACTATCATCGCCATTAAAAAATAGATCTCTATTTTATTAAAATAGTTCAGAGAAATGGAAAGCAATTATAAAATGTAATTATTCTATTTTTAAAAATTGAAATGTATTCTTGCTTTTTACAAACTGTACATTACCTTTGCAAAGTATGGAACCACAAAAAATAGGCAATCATTGGAGTACAAAAATGGGATTTATTACAGCTCCTGCTATGATTATTGCAGGTATAGTTGCATATAGACACGGTAACCATGCTATAGGAATTGGTATTGCTGTTTTTGGAATTTTTCGCTTAGGATTATTATTGGGCTTAATGCTTAAAAACAAACAATAATATAATTTTTAGTAAAATAATTGATTTGTATTTGCATGTATATAAATCAATGTTTTCTGATATTTTCCTATCCTATCCTCTCTTATCTTTGCCGCGCTTAAGACAAAGCAAATATAATTATGAATCAGAATTTTAAAATTGCAGTTGCAAAAGGAGATGGAATTGGCCCAGAAATTATGGAAGCCGTTTTAAATATTTTTAAGGCAAATCAAGTGCCATTAGATTATCAGTTTGTAGATATGGGAAAATGGGTTTTTGATAAAGGTTTCAGTACTGGAATGACGCAAGAAGCGCAAGATACTATCGAAAATTTGGGCATCTTATTTAAAGGTCCAATGGAAACACCAAAAGGAAAAGGCGTAAAAAGTATTAATGTAACAGCACGTAAAACCTGGAATACTTATGCTAATAAAAGAACTTTTCAAACATTACATGGTGTAGATACTGTATTTAGTAAAGCTGGTATACCTATTGATATTACAATTGTGCGCGAAAACATTGAAGATACTTATGGAGGTATTGAACATATGCTTACAAATGATGTGGCACTAAGCCGCAGATTTATTACCAGACCTGGTAGTATGCAAGTAATAAAATATGCTTTTGAAATGGCAAAACAAAAAGGTGCAAAACGCATCACTTGTGGCCACAAAGCAAATATTATGAAATTAACGGATGGATTGTTTTTAGAATGCTTTTATGAAGTAGCTAAAGATTATCCAGAGTTAAAAGCTGATGATGTAATTGTAGACGACTTATGCATGAAATTGGTGATAAGACCAAACGAGTTTGATGTAGTTGTGCTTACTAACTTACAAGGTGATATTGTAAGTGATTTGTGTGCAGGTTTAGTTGGTGGGTTAGGCTTTGCACCAAGTGGTAATATTGGCGACCATATTTGTATTTTTGAAGCAGTGCATGGTACCGCACCAGATATTATGGGGAAAAATATTGCCAATCCTACAGCATTAATATTAAGTGGTATAGCTATGTTGCGCCATTTAGGATTAATGAAAAATGCTAGTGAAATAGAAAATGCTTTATTATATACTTTAGAGAATGGAATTCATACTGGCGACTTTGGAGATAAAACAAAACCATCTGTAAATACAACAGAATTTGCAGATGCCATTATTGCTAATTTTGGTAAAACTCCAATACATGGCGCAAAAGTAAATTTTGAAAATAATCCAAAAGTACAAGTTTCTTTTAATTTGAAAGAAAATGAAATGATGGATGATGGTGAAAAATTAATTGAAAAAATAATAGGCGTTGATTTATTTATTGCTAGCAATGAACAACCATCAAATGTTGCTGATAAAATAATTAATCATGGCGGTAATTTATTTAAATTAATAACCATAAGTAATAGAGGAACACAGGTATGGCCAAAAGGTTCATTATTTACGAATTTAGTAAATCAATACAGATGCAGGTTTGAAAGTATTGATGAGCAAGA
>CAIXQW010000109.1 GCA_903921675.1 uncultured bacterium
ACTATTAATGAAGACGTCACTTCTATTGCGGGTGTGCCTACTTGGACCTTGGTTTTACTAAAAAGAATTATTAGCAGAATTCAAAAAAGAAACATACCAAGCAATTGATAGAAAAATAAGCCTTAATCCAATTTTGAATAGCTTTCAACAAACCGTTACATCGTTTAATATTGATAGAGGATTAATAGAATCTTTTTTCAGAAGTATGGAAATGGATTTAAATAAAGCAAATTATACTGAATCAGAATACAAAGAATATATTTACGGCAGTGCAGAAGTAGTAGGACTTATGTGCTTACATGTATTTTGCAAAGGAGATCAGTTGCAATATCAATTATTAAAACCATCCGCACAATCTTTAGGTGCGGCATTTCAAAAAATAAATTTTCTGAGAGATATTCAAGCAGATTTTTTAGATTTAAATAGAACTTATTTTCCGGATATCAATTTTAAAAATTTTAAAGAGCAAGATAAAAAAGAGATTGAAAAAAATATTCAGAAAGATTTTGATGATGCATTAGTAGGTATAAAAAAGTTGCCCGTAGAAGTAAGATATGGAGTGTATGTAGCCTATCAATATTACTTGGCATTATTCAATAAAATTAAAACATTGCCTGCCGTAAAAATTACGAATGAAAGAATTAGGATTCCAACTATTCAAAAATTTGGTGTATTGTTAAAAACAAAATGGAACCATCAAACCAATAACATTTAATAGCATGCAGGAACAATTAATGATTATAGTAAATGAACAAGATGAGCAAATTGGGTTGATGCCTAAAATGCAAACGCATGAGCTAGGTATTTTGCATAGAGCATTTAGTATTTTTTTATTTACAGAAGATGGGCAAATGATTTTACAGAAAAGAGCTACACAAAAATACCATAGCCCTGGCCTATGGACCAATGCCTGCTGTAGCCACCCTATGCAAAACGAAACGATAGAAGATGCTGCAAAACGGAGGTTACAAGAAGAATTAGGCATTGCTATTCCATTGCAATATGCTTTTCATTTTATATACAAAGCAAATATGGGCAATGGACTTACAGAACACGAATTTGACCATGTGTTTATTGGGCACTTTCATCATCATATAGAATTTAATACAGAAGAAGTTGCTGCAATTAAAATTATATCTTTGCCAGAACTTGAAATGGATATGGAAAATAATCCTAACGACTACACAGTATGGTTTAAAATCGCTTACCCACAATTAAAACAATGGATGAATCATTCTACAAATAACTAATGCAAACTATCTTTTACATCGGCATCCTTTTTTCTACATTCTGCATCATGGAAGGTATTACTTGGCTTACACATAAATATGTGATGCATGGCTTTTTATGGACACTGCACGAAGATCATCATCGGGTGCGACCAGGTTTTTTTGAAAAAAACGATTTATTCTTTATCATCTTTGCAGTGCCAAGCTTTTTATGCATTCTAAGCGGAGCTTTGCATTTTGAAACTTATTGGTGGCTACAAGCAATTGGCTTTGGCATTATGCTATATGGCTTTGCCTATTTTATAGTACATGATGTAATTATCCATCAGCGCTTTAAATGGTTTAGCCGTAGTAATAATATGTACATACGCGCAATACGTTGGGGGCATAAAATGCATCACAAGCATATCGATAAGCACGATGGAGAGAGCTTTGGCATGTTGCTAGTGCATACCAAATATTGGGCAAAGGTGCGCAAAGACAAAGCACTAATGAAGGCTTCTGTAGTAGAATACGCACCAAGCAAGGACTAATTACAGCATGGAATTACACTTCGATTATATAATTGCAGGTGCCGGCTGTGCAGGATTGAGCCTGGCCTATAAAATGAGTATCGACCCGTTTTTTGATGATAAAAAAATTTTATTAATAGATAAAGACGATAAAAATAAACAAGATAGAACTTGGTGTTTTTGGGAAGATACGAATAGTGTTTTTGAAGAAATAGTGTCCAGCTCTTGGAAAAATATTGCGTTTAAATCTACCAATTTTGCTAAAACAGAAAGTATACATCCGTATGTGTACAAAATGATACGTAGCGAAAATTTTTATGCATTTTGTTTAGGCAAAATAAATCGTAAAAAAAATATTACTGCCCTCAAAGGCGACATTGCTAAAATGGTAAGCAATGGTATTGGAACATATATTGAAGTAAATGCACAAAAGATTTACGCAGCAAAAATATTTAGTAGTATTTTATTAGAAGAACCAAATTTAAAACCAACCGATATTTATTTGCTGCAGCATTTTACTGGTTGGGTGATAGAAACAAAACAAGCCCAATTTAATGCAGATGTAGCCACTATCATGGACTTTAGTATTGCGCAAACCCACGGCACTAGCTTTGTGTATGTATTGCCGATGAGTAGCCAAAAAGCATTGGTAGAATATACTTTATTTACAGAAGAAGTATTGGATAAAAAGCAATACCAAGACGCACTAAAAAATTATATTGCTAATCATCTGCATATTACAGATTACAACATTACAGAAAGGGAATTTGGCGTTATTCCAATGACCAATTATCAGTTCAAGCGGCAAGATAATCATATACATTTTATAGGCACAGCAGGTGGCGCTACAAAAGCTAGCAGTGGATATACTTTTACATTTATTCAACAGCAAACCAATCAAATAATTACGAAAATAAAAAATAATGCTCCAATCGACACTGCTATTACTCCTGCAAAATTTACTTGGTACGATGCTATTTTATTGCATTTATTAGCAACTAAAATGCTTGGTGGCAAAGAAATTTTTACACGCTTATTTCAAAAAAACAAGTTTGTATTTATTCTGCAATTTTTAAACAATTCATCTACCCTACCACAAGAAATAAATATGATGCGCACCCTACAAATAGGTAAATTTATAAAGGCTGCCTGGCAACGACTATTTTAGTTATTGCACTATATATATATCTGCAACTTTTACAGGTACTTTTATAAACACACCTTGTTTGCCTATTTTAGCACTGCCTTCTATTCTGTATTTCAATTCTTTTTTGCCTATCATTCCCAATGCATTACTTAGCAACTTCATAGCGCTAAACTTTGCAATTATAGGAAAAGTAAATTTGCTTTTTGCCATTACTTTAATTTCCGAAGGTTGCTCGGCATCTGCTACATAAATATCTTCTATATATACTTTGAGATCTGTTTCTTTGATGCTGATGCCAAAATTATTTGGATTTTCGTACAATAAATTTGTGCGAATACTAGAGTTGCCCCCAAAGCTTAAATTTTCTAACTTGGTATTGGCTGTGCCTAAATAAGTAGGAGCTTGCACTGCATCTTTGCATTTGGCTGCTATTAGGCTAAATGCAAGAATGAAGATGATGGTGGTGTATTTATTCATTAATAAAAAATATTTTAATCCTTTACAAACTTACTAATAAATTCCTCATTGCCATACTTTGCTTTTATTAAATAAATAGTGTATGGCAAGCATGCAATATCCACTTTAGCTTGATTACTACTAGTAATAACTATATTTTTATCAATAATTTTTTACACTAAAATTAAATTAATTGTAGTTGCAAATTTGCACCGTGTATACTACTTGGTATATTTATACTCCTGTTTCATGGCAATGCTTTAATAGTATCACGTGCCTAATGCATACACACAAATATTTGCCATACGAACTAATTACAACTCCATCTTGATGTTGGCAGCCATTATTTTTAGTAACTGACAGCTTCATGAATATTCGGATACATCTATGGTGATTTCAATTGAAGTGAGCAAAGCTAATTATTCCATTTTATTTTAGGAATTAAAAAAGTAAATTTTTGTAAATAGAATTATTATTGAATATTAATTTTTATATTTTGGTTAATACCTGTTACAAATTTTGCGCTCAAGATATATACTCCATTACTCAAATCTGATACATCAATATTATTCTTTCCTTTCTTTAAGACAACTTTCTTTATTTGTTGCCCAGTTACAGTAGTAAGATTTGCTACTACATTTTCAGCCCCATTTAAGCTAACAAAAAGTTTGCCATTGGCTACAGGGTTGGGGAATACCGATAGATTTTGCTCATCACATTTTATTAGTGTATTTAATGTCTGTGAATATATAAATGAACCATCTTTCTCTATCATCTTTAATCGGTACATTAATTTATTGTTTATAAAAATATTTTCATCCTTAAAGTAATATTTTGAATGAATAGAAGAATTACTTTGCGCTATTACACTCCCAATAGTTTCCCATTTCACATTATTAGTCTCAGATTTTTCTATTTCAAATTTTTCGATATTTGTTTCAGAAGAAGTGCTCCAATTAAGATGTGCTATACAATTGTCAGAATTTACAGAGAAGTTATTTAGAGTCAATGAAAGTGGAAAAGCAGTTATACTGCCTGTAACAGAAATATTTTGGGGTGCAACACAAGTGGGAGAAACCGATGCATTTATTACATTTCCTGATATATTTCCCAAAGTAGTAGAAGCCGCTAATCTTATATAAACAGGATAGTTTGATAAAATTCCTCCTACTGGTGAAATTGTTACTGCAGGTGCAAAACCAGCACCAGAAGTGTTAGATACTTCAAAACCGGTTGGTGCGTTTACAATAATATCTTCTACAATATTAGTACCACTTAGCATAAAATTTTGCTCGCTAGATGGCACACCTGAAGAGGTAGAAAATGGAGTAAGTGCACTTGTAATTGTTAATGAAGGAGCAGCTATTACCTCTATTGTTGACAAAGCAGAATTATCAGTAGCAAGGTCGCCTGCTACAGAAGTGCCAGCAGAACAAGTAGTACCATTTCCAAAATTAATATTTCCTGAAAAAGTTTGTGGAGGAGTAACAGTAACACCTTGTACCTTTAATATAATTGTGCGACTAGTACTTACTGGAATAGGGTCTGTAGAATTACAAACTCGAATTTGTGAACCATTATTTGATAATATGGTCCAACCAAAAGGTAAGCCTGTTTGTTGTGCTGTTGGTAAAAATGTAACGGAAGCAGGTACTTGAATAATTGGTCGAAGCTTAGCTTGTGCAACTGCAGATACAGGTCCAGTATTGCCAATGGTTACTATAATATCTAATGGACAGCCTACTGCCACAATACCTGAGTTATTCGGCAAAACGTTTATAAATGGATTAGCTTGTCCAAATACATTTAATGTGATAAGTGTTGCTGTTATTGCAAAGACTACCTGCTTAAAAAATTTCATTTTTGTATTTATTTTATAGTGGTGATTTGTTGTAATACTATTTATTATTAATATTGAAATTCAAATAATTTATATGTTTAACTTAGTTTAATAAAAGATTTTTTACTTACCTAATTTTGTAAATTTTGCAACCTTCATTTCATTTCCATTTATATAAACTAATAAATAAACCCCTCTTGCAAGTGCACTAATATCTATAATGCTATAAAAACTATTTTCTGGCACCTTTTGAGATATTAACTTGGCACCATTATCAGCAAAAATTTGAAAATAAGCACCTGTGCTAATTGCTGCTGAGTGATCTATAGTTATACTATTCATAGCTGGATTAGGATACACATTTAATTCTACACAGCCAGGAGGCAAAAGTGTAATATCATTAGTAGCTAAGCATCCATTAGTATCAGCTACATTGAAAGTCCATACACCTGGTCCTTTTGTATAATCACCTAAGCCAATATATGGTGGTTTTCCACCACTAGCAGAGATCTTTATCATAGTGCTATCTCCGCAATATTTTATAGCCTCATAAGATGCAATTATTTTTAATTTTTCAGGCTGTATAATATTTATTTTTGGATTTACTACTGCAAAACAGGCCGGGTTATTGATTAATCGTATGTCTATTGTATAATTGCCTGCGGGCACTGTAAAACTATTTGAAGGTTGGTATAGGCCGCTGTTTATGCTATATTCGTAAGCACCTACCCCACCACTTGCTATTATTGTAAGAATACTACTGTCACCATTACAAGCTATTGGAGTTGCAGTTACAGTTCCAGTAATTGGAAGTGGCTCTGTTATAAAAATAGTGTCTGTTTTACTGGTACATCCATTAGAATCTTTAATTGAAATATTGTAAAAGCCAGCAGGCACTGTAAAAATATTTGAACTTTGAAATATTATGCCATCAATGCTGAACTCATATGGTAAAACACCACCTGTAGCTGAGCCCGTAATGGTACTAAAATCTCCAAAACAAGTTATCGCAGATGCAAAAACATTGATAACAGGAGTTTGAGGCTGAGGGTTAATTACAATATTATTTATTATAGTTGGTGCACAACCACTCAAATTTTGAACTGCTAACGTATGAATTCCTGCATTAGCTATAAATCCATTAACAGGATAACTATTATATGGCGCACCATTGAAACTAAATGTTAGTGCTGTAGTATCGCTAACTACAACAATTTCTCCAGTAGCTTTTGTACAATTCGGTTGTGTAATACTTAAAATAGGTAATGCAGGAGAAAGAGGCTGTGCATCTATGTTGATATATGTAAATGGAGAAAGACAACCACCTAAAGCTTGTGCGATAAGTGAGTGGTTACCGGTAATAATACCAGTATAACCTCCTAAAGGATAAGCACTGAATGCACCTCCATCTATACTATACAATATATTTGGATCTGGAGCAGTAATTAAAATACTACCTGTAGATATCGCACAAGTAGGCTGAGAAACATTTACAGTTGGCGCAAGAGGTGCACCTAATACCGTATTGATTGTTATCGGAGCAGCATTAGAGGAAGTACAACCAAAAGAATTAGTTACATTAAAAGAATAATTGCCAGCGGCAAGATTATTGATAATCGTATTTGTCGTGTTACCGCTTATATTTCCCGGATTTAAGGTCCATTGACCAGCTGGTAAATTTGATACTTGCACTGAACCAGTAGATACAACACAAGTGGCTTGAATGATAGAATCTATCGTTGGTATTAATGGTGTGGGTGGTTGAGCATTAATTGTAAAGTTAGTGATGGCAGGGCTGCAATTACTCGCATTTTTTGCTAAAATAGTATGTGATCCCGAACTCAGTTGGTACCCTGTAATTGGACAACTATTAAAAGAACCTCCATCTACACTGTAAGTCAAGCCTGTTGTATCAGAAGTTATTGCAACAATACCTAAAGAATCCGTGCATGTAGGGTCTACTATGCTTATAGTGGTTAAGGGTACTGCATTAGGTTCTGTTATTACAATGCTTGTATTTGTTATACACGCTATGGGATTATTAGCATCTCTTGCTGTTATAGTATAGGTACCTGCTGGCGCAGTAAAAATATTATTGGATTGCCAATTCGTATTTCCTGAAATATTATACTCTACAGCAGCAGTTGCATTGGTAACATTACAAGTAATATTTGTAGAATCACCGTTACAAAATATGGTTCCAGGTGTTGCAGTAACTCCCAAGCTGCATCCTGCTACAACTTCTATTGTAGAAGTAGCTGAGTTATCTGTAGTAAGATCGCCAGATACCGAAGTACCTGCTGCACATGTAGTACCATTCCCAAAGTTTATATTTCCTGAAAAAGTTTGCGGACCTGTAACTGTAACACCTTGCACCTTTAGTATAATTGTGCGACTAGTGCTTACTGCAATAGGGTCTGTTGAATTACAAACTCGTAATTGTGAACCACTGTTGGATAATATTGTCCAGCCAGCAGGTAAGCCTGTTTGTTGTAAATTTGGTAAAAATATAACGGAAGCAGGTACTTGAATGATAGGTCTAAGTTTAGCTTGCGGAACTGATGATATAGGCCCAGTATTTCCGATAGTTACAATAATATCTAAAGTACCACCAGTGGTTACAATGCCTGAATTGGAGGGCAAAACATTTATGAAAGGATTAGCTTGACCAAATGCACAAAATTTTGTAGTACCTATAATTGTAAAAATTATTAGTAATTGTTTTAAT
>CAIXQW010000110.1 GCA_903921675.1 uncultured bacterium
GCTTTCAATTTATCAAAAATTCCTTTTTTCTTTGGTGTGTTTTGCTTAGGTCTTGGCCTCCCATCGCTATGTCATTTACCAATCACCACTTTTGCAAAGCGGATTAGTTTATCGTTTAGGTAATATCCTTTCACTACTTCGTCTATCACTTTTCCTTCTTGGCCAGGCATTGGCACTTCTGTAATTGCTTCGTGTAATTCTACATCAAAATCCATTCCTTTGCTTTCCAATGCTTTCACACCTTTATTTTCTAAAGTCTTGCGCAATTTGCCAAATACTAAATTGATGCCTTCTTTAATAGCAGCCACATCATCGCTATCTTTCATTTGTGTTTCTGCGCGGTCTGCATCATCCAATACTTCTAACATGCTTACAACTGTTTCTTTATTAGCTGTCATCATCAAATCCATTCTTTCTTTGGCGTTGCGTTTTTTGTAATTATCAAACTCTGCTTGCAAGCGCAAATATTTATCTTTCAATTCGTTGATTTGATCTAGCATTTTATTGATACCATCTTCATTTTCTAAAGGAATTGTGTTTGCTTCTTCATCTACAGCAATTGGTGTTTCTTCTTTGTTTGTTATTTCATTTGCAGATGGATTTATATTTTCATTTGCATCATTCTGCGCATTCAAATTTTCTGGATTTTCGGAATTTTCGGCACTATTTTTTTTAAATTCTGACATATTTGCTTTGTTTTTATATAGTATGGTACTTAGGCAAACTCTTTGCCAATCTGGTTTTTAAGTCAAATTGACGCTGTGAACATTACTTTTTTGAAAAAATAGCATTGATTTTATCCAAAATGGATAGGCTTTGGAGGTCTTTCGACTTATATTTGCCTTCTATGCGAAATATAAAAATTATTGAAGTGAAAAGCGAAATTGGTGCTGGTACTCGTGGTGCTAGCCTTGGTGTAGATGCCATTAAAGTAGCAGCATTAGACTTTATGAGTAACTTTTTTGTGAACTTTAGTAGCGAGGTTGTAGAGGCAGAAAACAACCTGCTTTACGAACCCATCGAAAGCCCTTATGCCAAGCGCATCAAAGGTGTTTATACTATGTATGAAAGAGTCAGCACAAGTGTTAGTAATACATTGAAAAGTGGATTATTCCCTATTGTATTAGCTGGAGACCATAGCACAGGTGGTGCTACTATTAGTGGTATTAAAATGGCGAATCCTAAACGAAAATTAGGTGTTATTTGGATAGATGCACATGCTGATTTGCATACACCTTATACCACACCAAGTGGCAATATGCATGGTATGCCTTTAGCAATTGCTTTAAATGAAGATAATAAAGCTTGCAAAGTACATGAGGTAGATGATAAAACTGTAGACTATTGGGAGAAGCTAAAAAATATTGGAAAAATTTCTCCAAAAATAAACCCAGAAGATATTGTATTTATTGCTTTGCGCGATTTTGAAAAAGAAGAAGAAACACTCATTAAAAAACATAATATCAAAGTAATACCTGTAGCAGAAGTGCGCAGAAAAGGGGTAGAGCAGGTAGTGCGTCAAACATTATTAAACCTCAACCATTGCGATGATATATACATTAGCTTTGATGTAGATAGTTTAGATAGTGGCATCAGCAGAGGTACAGGAACTCCAGTGCCTAATGGACTGCGCGAAAAAGAAGCAGAAGATTTATTGGCTAGCTTAATGCAAAATCATAAAATTTGTTGCTTCGAAATTACAGAGGTAAATCCTACGCTAGATAAAGAAAACCTAATGGCAGAAATTGCATTTAATATTTTACAACGATGTGTAAATATTTTATTAGTGAACTAAAATTAAATTCTATCCTATAACAAAAATGACTTGCTGCTAGGCAAGTCATTTTTTATTTCTTCTAAAGATGTAATGCTTATAATTTTTATTTTCCAATTACAGAAGCCATCATACTACCAATATCAGCAGGGCTGTTTACTACGTGTATACCGCATTCTGTCATAATTTTCATTTTAGCAGCAGCTGTATCATCTGCGCCACCTACAATAGCTCCAGCATGGCCCATTCTTCGACCCGCAGGTGCAGTTTGTCCAGCAATAAATCCTACAACTGGTTTACGCATATTATCTTTCAACCAATTAGCGGCTTCCGCTTCCATACCACCACCAATTTCGCCAATCATTACTATAGCGTCTGTTTCAGGGTCATTCATCAATAATTCTACGGCTTCTTTAGTAGTAGTTCCAATAATTGGATCGCCACCAATACCAATTGCAGTGCTTACACCTAAACCAGCTTTTGCTACTTGGTCTGCTGCTTCGTATGTTAAGGTACCGCTTTTGCTTACTATACCTACTCTTCCTTTTATAAATATAAAGCCTGGCATAATACCTACTTTAGCTTCGTCGCTAGTAATTACGCCTGGGCAATTAGGGCCTATCAAGCGACAATCTTTGCTAGAAATATAGTTTTTTGCAATTACCATGTCTTGCACAGGTATACCTTCTGTAATACAAATAATTACTTTAATACCTGCATCTGCTGCCTCCATTACTGCATCTGCTGCAAAAGCTGGGGGGACAAAAATAATACTCACATCTGCGCCAGTTGTTTTTACTGCATCTACTACAGTATTAAACACTGGTCTGCTCAAATGGCTACTTCCACCTTTGCCTGGCGTAACACCGCCTACTACATTGGTGCCATATTCTATCATTTGTGTAGCGTGGAAAGTACCTTCTGTTCCTGTAAAGCCTTGTACAATTACTTTACTATTTTTATTTACTAAAACTCCCATATTATTATTTTAAAAGTGCGCAAAGATAGTGAATAGATTTTAATATAGGAATTTGATAGCTCTAAAATTTCAATAGCCAATATTAAATCTCCCAACATGATTCATATATCATAACCACATTCGTGCATACATGGCAAATTTCTTTTCCTCCATGCAAGGCATTAAATTCCAAGTATTATTTTATCTTCGCCACTATGTCGCCATATATTTTATTAGCATTTGTAATTGCCTATTTTGGATTACTACTAATTGTAGCCTATTTTACTAGCCGCAAAAGCGATAATAATTCGTTTTTTATTGGCAATAGAAATTCTAATTGGATGCTAGTGGCTTTTGGCATGATAGGTACTAGCCTGAGTGGTGTTACATTCGTAAGTGTACCTGGAGGTGTTTATAAAAATGGCTTTGCTTATTTTCAGATTACACTTGGCTATTTATTGGGTTATTTGGTGATAGCCTATGTTTTACTGCCTTTGTACTATCGTTTAAATCTTACAAGTATCTACAATTATTTAAGTAATCGGCTAGGGGTGCAAAGCTATAAAACAGGTGCAGCATTTTTTATATTAAGCAGAACGCTAGGTGCCACAGCTAGATTGTATTTAGTAGTAAATATTTTACACAACGTAATTTTAAAAGAAATGGGTGTACCCTTTTGGGTCACTACTTTTGTAATACTAGCCATGATATTGGTATATACTTTTGAAGGAGGTGTAAAAACAATTGTGTGGACAGATACCTTGCAAACATTTTGTATGTTGGCTGGTTTGGTAATTTGCGTAGTTTTTATATTAAACAATTTGCATTTAGGCATAGGCGATGCAGTTACGCAAATGAGTGAAAAAGGATATAATAAAATATTTTATACAGACCCCTATAGCAAACTATTTTTTGTAAAACAAATTCTGGCGGGTGCATTTATTACAATTACCATGACTGGTATGGATCAAGAGATGATGCAGAAAAATATTTCTGTAAAAACTTTAGGGGATAGTCAGAAAAATATTTTGACTTTAGCTGTTACCATGCTTGGCGTAATATTATTGTTTTTATTTTTAGGAGGCTTGTTGTATTTATTTGCAGAAAGCAAAGGTGCTGGTATGCAAGCAATCATGGAGAATGGTGTAGAAGTGAAAAAATATTTATTGCATGGCACAAATGTAGGCGCAGATAATTTGTTTCCTGCAATGGCCTTACACTATATGCCACAAGCGTTTAGCATTGTATTTATTATAGCATTAATCAGTGCATTATTCCCAAGTGCTGATGGTGCTATTACTGCACTGACTAGTAGTTTTTGTATAGATATTTTAGGTATCCAACGTCGGTCAGATTTAGATGAAAAAAAGCAAAAGCAAATTCGCCAAACAGTACATTTAACTTTTGCATTTGTTTTTTTAATTGCGGTATTAGTGTTTAAATGGATAGATGAACAAAGCATGATAGATGTAATTTTAAAAATTGCAACCTTTACATACGGCCCATTACTAGGCTTATTTACGTTTGGTATTTTAACCAAAAGAAAAGTAAAAGATAGCATTGTGCCTTTGATATGTATTGCTGCACCGCTTATTAGTTTTACAATAGATAAATACCAAAAGCAAATTTTTGGCAATTACGAAATAGGCAACGAGCTATTAATCATCAATGGTTTGCTGACATTTATTTTTCTTTGGATGATAAGTGCTAAACCGTCTGAAACAGAATTAGCGTCTCATTAAATTATTTTGTAAATGAACAAACATTTTATTGCCAAAGAATTATTAGATTATTGCGAAAAATATTCTGCATTAGAAGATCAAATTTTAA
>CAIXQW010000111.1 GCA_903921675.1 uncultured bacterium
ATCCTTAATGCAAATTTTTCTATTTTTTTTCTATCATTTTAAATCTTTATTTTTTTAAATTATGCTTACTCTAAAAAGTTTTCAGCTTCTCTTATTTTTCGATGATGATGTAGGTTTGTGTAGCATTACGCATAACTCAAATATATATCTGGTTTTCCAAAGGTCCAATTATTTTTTGAGAATTGGAGGAAAGTAACAATGCTATTGGATTTGAGTGGATAATATTATAATTATTTAGATGTAAATATCTGCGGGTAGTATTTTTTATTTTACGGTTATTTATTTTTTAATAAATGGTCTAGTGGGCTGATAATATTTTCTATTTCTTTTTTTGAAATATGCGTGTAAATCATGGTGGTTTTTAAATCGTTGTGGCCAAGTAGTTTTTGAATGCTAGTGATATCTGTGCCCATTTCGTGAAGATGTGTGGCATAACTATGCCTGAATGAATGGATGCCTTTTACATTTTCTATACCTGCTTTTTGTTTGGCATTCTGAAAAATCTCTTGCACGCTTTTGGGGCTATATTGCCCACCATATTGTCCTTCAAACAAATATTCTTTTGGCTTGTACTCTAATTTGTATAATTCAAAAAAGAATAGCAAAGATTTTGGAAAACTTACTACGCGATCTTTTTTTCCTTTGGCTTTTTGGATAAATAATGTTTTGCGATTGACATCTATATCGGATACTTTTAAATTTACAATTTCGCTTAGCCGCATTCCTGTGCCATAGGTTAACGCTAAAATAAAATAATGTTTATTGTTTTTTACCTGACTTAATATTTTTTGCACATCCTGAAAACTCATTACTCGTGGTAATTGTTTTGCCTTTTTTGGCCTGATAATATTAAACGCTATTTTGCTTTGCCCTAATACTTGCTCGTAATAAAATTTTATAGCATTTATTCTGCTATGCACCTGATTCTCAGAGTGCTTTAAGGTCGTAATGCAATAATGCAGGTAGTCATTAATGCGTTGATGCGTTAATGTATCTGCAGCTGTAGTTTTAATAGTTTTTAAAAATGCTTGAAACTCGTTGCTATATGTTCTGATTGTATTTGTGCTATAAGCTTTTTGTTCTAATAATTTTATAAAGTTTGTATAAGCTGCTTGATTGACATCTGCAATTGCTGATGGGGTAGTAGCAGATAATTTGTTGATTGGTAATTTAAATTTTTGTCGGTAATACAAATTATCTATTACATACCATGCTTTGTGTGAGTTGCTCCATTTTACGCCAATTAGTTTTTTTACACGGTTATAAAGTGTTTCATTTTTTTCGAATTTAATGAAAATTACATCCTTGCCACGATGATGGTGAAAAGAAAATTGAACTGGAGGAATTGCAGTGTTTACAGGGCTTGAAAGTGTTTGCATAGCAAATTAAATTTATTGCTTCGCCACCTCAGTCACATTTATTTTTTTGCAAATATTGTGAGGGAGTAGGCTACTATTGCGGAAATTGTTAATTGAATTTCGTCTGTAAATATATAGTTTTAATTTTATTTTTCAAATATTTTTTAAGAAATCCATCTTATTTACAATGATCATTTTTTAGAATAATTATGCAATTGTTTTATTTTGGATTTGTAAATGCATATTGACGTATTAGCAGCAACGATTGCAATGGAAAGCCCGCAGCTCCGATAAAAATCGGAGCGAGGACTTGGAATGGAAAGCGTGTCTGCTGCCCAAATTTTATTAATTTGTAGTGGATTCTTTTTTATCCAATAATATAATTTCCTCTGCTACAATTTCTGTAACCTCGTGTTCATTATTTTCTGCATCTACATATTGGCGGTATTGCAGCTTGCCCATTATGTGCAAATGACTCCCTTTTTGCACATACTTTTCTATCACTTGTGCAAGGCTATTCCATGCTACAATATTGTGCCATTGCGTATCTGTATTTTTAATACCATCTTTATTTTTGAATGTTTCCGAAGTAGCTAAGCCAAACCTAGCTACAGTATGTTGGCTGGGTAAAACTTTTACCTCTGGGGCATTGCCCACATGGCCAATTAGCATCACTTTGTTGAGTCCTTTCATCGTGTAAAGATAGCTAGAGTAGGTGGTAGTTGATAATGAAAAAAAATAAATCCAAAATCATTATTAGAAATGCTGAAACGATATTATTATATGTAAATCAATATTTAGAAAGAAATTGCTATCAAATACTATATTGGGCTAACCCAACGAATTCTGTGGTGTAATTTGGTATAAACATAACAAGTTTCTATAATTATTTTAACCGCTTTTTAAGTCTTCTCTGCCAAAATCCTCGCTTCCTCCGCGTTCCATCACCTTGTTTTCGCAGCAAAATCCACAACACCCAAAAATCCGAATTGGCAAGAATCTAAATAATAGCCGCATTTCCCTTTATTTACCCTGCCAAAAAAATAGCACTTTCCATCGAAACGCTTATATTTGCACACTTAATTTATAAATATGGCATCAACACAAGACATTAAAACAGGATTAATCTTAAAATTAGATGGTTCTTTGTATTCTGTAATAGAATTTGGGCAAAACAAAACTGCGCGCTCTGCCGCTAAAGTATGGGCAAAATTAAAAGGTGTTGATAATACACGTACCATAGAGCACACTTGGAATAGTGGAGAAACTATTTATCCGGTGCGTGTAGAGCGTCAGCCTTATCAATTTTTGTACAAAGATGATATGGGTTACAACTTTATGAACAACGAAAACTACGAGCAAGTTTGCTTAGAAGAATCTTTGATAGATTTTCCGCAGTTTTACCGCGATGGACAAGAAGTAATGCTTGTGGTAAATACAGAATCCGATAAAATTATGGGGTCTGAAATACCTAATAGCATAGTAGTAACGATTACTTATGCAGAGCCTGGTGTAAAAGGAGATACGGCAACGCGTACCTTAAAACCAGCAACAATAGATACTGGAGCTACTGTAATGGTGCCATTGTTCTGTAATGAAGGGGAGCAAATTAAAGTAGATACGCGCACTGGCTCTTATATGGAAAGAGTGAAAGGGTAATAGATTTATGCACATTTAAAAAAGGAGATATTGGATTTATGCCAATAATTCTTATTTTCACAAACCTAAAACAATAGAATAATGGAAAAAAAAGAAGTTAAACCTACTGCAAAAGTAGAAGCTAACAACGAAAATACATTTGATATTCAAGAAATAAATGAGCTTTTAAAAGCATTTACAAAAAGTAATGTAAATGAATTGAAGCTAGAAAAAGGCGATTTTAAAATAACCATTCGCCAAGGCGTAAGTGCGGCAAGTACTACTACTACTTATGTACAAGCAGCAGCACCTGCAGCGGCTCCTGTAGCAGCAGCTCCTTCGCCAGCACCTGCAAAACCTGCAGCGCCAGCAGCAGAAAAAGGTGTGATAATAAAAAGCCCTATGATTGGTACTTTTTACAGAAGCGCAGGCCCAGGTAAACCTACTTTTGTAAATGTAGGAGATGCTATAGAGCCAGGTAAAGCAATATGTATTATTGAAGCAATGAAGTTGTTCAATGAAATAGAAAGCGAAATAAAAGGTACAATTATTAAAGTATTGGTAGATGATGCTACACCTGTAGAATATGATCAGCCATTATTTTTAGTAGATCCTGCTTAATTACAAATAGAAAAATAGTAAAAGATTGTCCATGGCAATCTTTTACTATTTTTAATGCACCCAACCAAAATCCAATTTCTATGTTTAGAAAATTATTAATAGCCAATAGAGGCGAAATAGCATTACGAATTATTCGCACTTGTCGCGAAATGAATATACCTACAGTAGCTGTGTATAGCGTTGCAGATAAAGACAGTTTACATGTGCGCTTTGCAGATGAAGCCGTTTGTATAGGCAAGGCTGCAAGTAGCGATAGCTATCTAAATATTCCACATATTATAGCAGCAGCAGAAATTACTAATGCCGATGCAATACATCCGGGTTACGGATTTTTGGCAGAAAATGCAAAGTTTAGCGAAATATGTGCCCATAATAATATAAAATTTGTAGGCCCAACTCCTGATATGATTAATAGGATGGGTGATAAAATTACTGCTAAAGAAACAATGATAGCTGCGGGAGTGCCAGTGGTACCAGGTAGCGAAGGATTGTTGGAAAGCGTAAACCATGCCAAAGAAGAAGCGAAGAAAATGGGTTACCCTGTTATTATTAAAGCTACTGCTGGAGGCGGCGGAAAAGGTATGCGTATTGTATGGGCAGAAGAAGAAATAGAAAAAGCTTATGACAGCGCCAAGCAAGAAGCAGCTGCAAGTTTTAAAAACGATGGCATTTACATGGAAAAATTTGTAGAGGAGCCTCGCCATATAGAAATTCAAGTAGCTGGAGATCAGTTTGGCAATGTGTGCCACCTTAGCGAAAGAGATTGTAGTATACAGCGCCGCCATCAAAAGTTGGTAGAAGAAAGCCCAAGCCCGTTTATGACGCCAGAGTTGCGTAAGGCCATGGGAGAAGCCGCTATCAAAGCAGCAAAAGCTATCAATTACGAAAGCGTTGGTACAATTGAATTTTTGGTAGATAAGCATCGCAATTTTTACTTTATGGAAATGAATACGCGTATCCAAGTAGAGCATTGCGTTACCGAAGAAGTTATTAACTACGACCTGATTAAAGAGCAAATAAAAATAGCTGCAGGTGTGCCAATTAGTGGTAGAAACTACGAGCCACAAATGCATGCTATAGAATGCCGCATTAATGCAGAGGATCCTTACAACGACTTTAGACCAAGCCCCGGTAAAATTACCGTCTTGCATACGCCAGGTGGGCATGGCGTAAGAGTAGATTCTCATATTTATGCAGGCTATACCATTCCACCTTATTATGACAGTATGATTGCAAAAATTATTGCAGTGGCACAAACTCGTGAAGAAGCAATCAACACTATGGAGCGCGCCCTGAGTGAGTATGTAATAGAAGGAATAAAAACAACAATTCCATTCCACCAGCAACTAATGAAAGACGAGGTATTTAGAAGCGGTAACTTTAATACTAAGTTTATGGACACTTGGAAAATGAAGTAAATGATTTAAATGTGAATCGATAGCCACATTTTTGCATCGAGGCGTTACCCGAAAAGCCAAACAAGTAGGACTAATTTAAACCAAATTAAAAAAGTATGAAGTATTTTATTAAAGCATTAAAAAACTATGCAAATTTTAATGGCAGAGCCAATAGAAGTGAATATTGGTATTTTGCATTATTCAATTTAATTTTTGTTGTTATAGCATCAGTATTGGATAATGTTTTAGGAACAGCAGATTTAGGAATGGGAAATGGTCCAATTTATTTATTATATGCTATAGCTGTTTTAATTCCTGGGCTTGCCGTATTTGTAAGAAGAATGCATGATGTAAATAAAAGTGGTTGGTATCTCTTTATTGCTTTAATTCCTTTGATTGGTGCAATTTGGTTACTGGTTTTGCTTATTAAAGAAGGTACAATTGGTGAAAATCAATATGGTCCAGATCCCAATAATCCTGCAACATTCGATTTTGAAAATCAAGAAATTTAAGTTGTATACAATTATACAAAACCTCTAACCTTGTTGGAGGTTTTTTTATGTCAATTTTTTAATACCTTTATTTATTCATGCGCTATTTTATAGTATTGTTGCTTTTATTTTTATCGTTTCCTGGTTTTTGCCAAGAAAAAATTTCATTGGCCAATCAGCAAGCCGATTTGCAACAATTATATCTTGCCTTATTAGCTAATCATCCTAAAATTAGTACCAATGCGGATAGTGCTTTATTAACTGCCAAATACGATTCTATTTGTAAGCAATTGCATGCTGATGCCAACCAAGAAGAAGTTATCAATCTGTTTAGTAAAATGGTAAATAGTATTGGATGCGGGCATACTACATTAATGCCTCCTTTAAGTGGCAATGATATTAGCGCATTACCTATAAAACTGCGTTATATACAACAAAAACCAATTGTGGTAATTTCGCAAAAAAACATCATTCCCAAGGGAGCAGAAATTATTAAAATTAATCATGATTCTATCAGTGCATTGGTAAGGAAAATGGATTTCTTAAATAGTGGTGTAGATAATTATTATAATGCCGCCAAAATGCAATCGATTTATGATTTGATAATGTATAAAAGTGTGTATTTATATAAATCAGCTAAAGCAGTTAGCATAGATTATTTGTGGAATAATGAACTAAAATCTAAAACTATTGGTTTTGTAACGGGTGATAGTATGAAGTATATATTGAATGATTTTGATGAAGATAAAATGTTTCCATTGTACTACTTTACAGATACTAGTAATAAAACAATTTATATAAAACTTAGTACATTTATGTACGATCTTACACATCCATCCACCGCTGAAGAAATGGCTAAGGAAATGGATGAAGAAGAGTTTGATAATGTAATAATAGACCTGCGTGGTAATGGAGGAGGTTCCATACAGTTTGGATCTTATTTCTTAGGTTATTTTTTAAAAGATTCTACTTATGTATTTGACAATGTAGAATTAAAAAAATCTGCTAAAGATTTGTTTTATAAATCTTTTTTTAATAGAATATTTTATAAAAGCAAAGAATTGCCCGATAGTATACCTTCTAAATACGCCACTTTTAAAAAAGAAGAAAAAGACAATAATATTTATGGATTTATAGCTAAGCAAAAGATAAATTTTTCTGATAAAAAAATATTTGTGCTGATAGATAAGGAATCATTTTCTATGGCACCAATTTGCGCACAATTATTAAAAAATGATGGTGCTACAATAATTGGCGAAGAAGCAGGAGGCAGAGGATATTTAAATTATGCTATTGTTATAAAACCATATAAATTAAAGAAAACAAAAATTAGATATTATTTGCCGTTTTTTAAAGGAGAGACGCATGCG
>CAIXQW010000112.1 GCA_903921675.1 uncultured bacterium
ACTGCTCTTTCTAATGTTTGAATCATGCTATAAAAACTATCCAATTGCACATACGGCCCATAGATATTTGCTTCTAAACTATCATAGCGTTCTATGGTTCCATCGCCAGTTCCAATAATTAATTGCATTCTACCATTACTATCTACTTTGGTAACATTTGGTGCAGCATAGCCATAAGAAAAATTATTGCCACCCGCAGAAAATTGCCCTAAACTGCCAGTTTTGTAATAAAAGCTAGCAATATTGGCAACAGTGCTTGTGTCCTCATAGTAATATAATTGCCCACTTTTTGTACCTACAATTAAATCTTTTTTTCCATCAAAGTTTACATCAAACATGCAAGGTGCTGCATATTCTCCAATTACTTTTATATTGCTAAAGCTATCTGTCAACCAAGTAAAATTTGGTGCTGCGTTATTGTTGGTTGCAGTGTTTTTATATACAACTAGTTGTCCTTTATTATTACCCAAAATTAAATCTACTACTCCTTCGCCAGTAATGTCTGCAAAGTGCGGATAGATGCCTTGGTATTTTTTTGCCCCAATATTTAAAAAATCTTTGGTTACTAGTTCAAATTTTATTTTATTGGTATCACTTACATTTTTATAATATGCCAAGCTACTTTTTAATTGCAGATTACTTGTATCACAAGTTCCAGCACTTCCTACAAATAAATCTTGCTTGCCATCTTTATTGTAATCGTAAAAAGTAGGGTAGCTGTAAGAACCAAAATCTAATGTTTCATCAAATAACAAAGAATCGCTTTGCAGGCTGTAGCTTGGTACATTATTTAGGCTAGTATTGCGGTAATAATACAATTTATTATTTAAATAAAACTCTGTATTCGATTTTTCTTGATGTGGCGAAAATTCTAAATCTGCTTTGCCATCGTTATCAATATCCTCGCCACTAATAGCTATAAACCAAGGGCAATATACATGCATATCTGGCGAATGCCACATAGTATCTTGTGCGCTAATAAATGCATTAGTTGCAGTGCCTGTATTTCTTAAAAATTGAACATCGGGATAACTAATACTGCCAATTAGCATATCCATATCTCCATCGCCATCTTCATCAAAATGCAACATGCAATTGCCAGCGTGCCTTGTTTTTTTACTATTTATTTGATAGTTATAATTGATTGGATTGATGCCAGGCTCCCAACCTTTTTCCTCTTCAAATATTGGTTCTATATATCCATTTTGGTGAAACCCTTTGCAAAGCACATTTAATGTATAAGTTCTCCAAAAATTACTTTGTACAGTTTTGCCCCAGCAAGTAGTTTCATTGATTACTACAATACTATCACACGATAAATTATTTTCTACACGCATATTTTTATAATATTGAATATAATTACCCAATACATCAAAGGCTACAAAATCTAAGTCGCCATCGCCATCCATATCTGTAATAGAAGGAATATCTCCAGGTTGTACATAGGCGTTTACTGGTCCAAAATTTCCAGGGAACCATATTTCTTTATAAGGCGAAAAATTTAATTCATTATTTAAATAATAACCTTTAGATACATTAATGCCAGCGGACCCTCTATGAAATAAATCTGGTATACCATCGC
Organism: uncultured bacterium; assembly: GCA_903921675.1. Classification (GTDB taxonomy): domain Bacteria; phylum Bacteroidota; class Bacteroidia; order Chitinophagales; family Chitinophagaceae; genus CAIXQW01. The sequence goes on from CAIXQW010000112.1 coordinate 1,583, forward strand.
AGTTATAATCTTTTAGAATTAAGTAGGAGCCAATATAAGAAGGAAAATTATTAGCATATTTTGGTTCGTATTTGTAATTGATACTACCAGCAATACCTTGATTAATAAATGTGAATATTTTCGTATTAATATTATCAAAAGCTACAATATCTTTCTTGCCGTCATTATTTAAATCTCCCATGGTCAACTCTAAACATCCCATGCCACCCATCCATGGATTTGTTTTTACATTGCTATACTCAATAACAACTGCACTATCAGACTTCGTATATACTTTACCTTGGTATTGTGCTTTCGCTGCAAAAGCACTAAAGCAAATAAGTGTGCATGCAATTATTTTTTGAAACATAGTAATGTGTATTTATCTATTGGACGTAAAGTTAATACTTTTAGTTGGATAGCTATATAGGATATACAGGCATTCTAAAACGGATAGTTGATTCCTATTTGCCATGTACCATTGCGTCTCCACCATTTAATAGCAGGGTCGTTATTAATTACCCAGCCATTGTTTTTCGTTAAATATGGTTGCTTTATTGGTACCCCATAATCCAATCGAATTAGAAATATTGAAAAATCAAAGCGTGCTCCCATTCCAGTATTTATGGCAATGTCTTTTGGTATTTTATTAAATGCAAATTGTGCAATGTTATTATTAGAAGTATCTCTATATCGCCAAATATTTCCAGCGTCAAAAAAGCCAGCCCACTCTAATCGGAATGCCCCACCAAAAGGTTTTAATAATAATACACGATATTCTGAGTTCATTTCTAATTTGATATCGCCATTGTTTGTAATTAATTTAGAACTACTATTGCTAGTATCTAATACAGGTCCAGGGCCCAATTCAAATACACGCCATCCGCGCAAACTTACAGGCCCGCCAATGCTTTGTTGCCTAATGTATGGCAATGTGCTTTTGCCAGATGGAACACCTGCATAGATATTAATTCTATTTACCCAACTTTTATTTCTGCGGTTGATGTAGTGCTTTAATTCGGTTTCTATTTTTGTAAACCTAGCTACATTTTCATCTTTAGTTATTATATATAAAATATCTCCTACTTTTTCTACATTTAATCTATAGAATGTATAATGCTTCTGAAATGCTGATTGGCGAGTACTATATTCAAAATTAACATTGCTGCCTAATATTTTGTAAGGTAATAACTGCTGTAAAAAAATTGGATTGTTTTTAATGGATAATAAAAAATCCGGATCTTTACTAGGTGTTGTTACAATATTTAAAAAGGCAGGTGTTACTTTCCAATTAATTTTTTTATTTTGTTTCCATGCATAAGTAATTTGTCCATTTCCACTAAGTTGCGAAAAAGTTTGAGGTCTTTGATAGTAGTTGAAACTCAATCCGATATTGGTTTGTGGTAATTTTTTACTATCCTTATTTTGCCAAGCATTGGGTAATAAAAAATGAGGAATTTTTAGGGTAGAATTTAGGCCATAATTTACCTGAAATATATCTAAGTAGTTTTTTGTTCCATTTGTTTTCAATAAAGTTTGTATCCCAAATTGGCCTCCTGTATTTAATTGATAGGCCTTATGAAAAACATTGTTATTTTTTAATGAAGCAGAAATATCTGTCCCTAAAAAATATCTTGTACTTCCGCTGCCATCTATACCATAGTTAATATCATAACTTTTATTTAAAGTAATAAAAATGGTACAATTTATAATATTGCTATCAATTATTTTATTATCACTATCCGTTAATTGTTTTAAATCTACTCTTACATTCTGAAATGCACTTAATGATTTTAACCGATTGATGGATGCATCTATTTGGCTAGGGCTAAATATTTCTCCTGGATGAAAATAAATATTATCGTATAAAATTTGAGGATTGATATGATGGCCAATATTTTTAAAAATAATATCCTTGTAGGGCACTGCTAAATATGGAGCATTAGATTTTGGAGCTCCTAATTCACTAATTTCCACTTCTATATTTCCAATATAAAATTTTTTTATTTTTTGATTATTAATGGTATCGCTAAAATTGAAATAAATCGTTG
>CAIXQW010000113.1 GCA_903921675.1 uncultured bacterium
AATCTTAAAAAATGAAAAGAATATTATTAATAATGGCTATTGCCTTTATATCTGTAATAGCAAATGCACAAGATATTGCGGTTTCTGGTATCACATTAGGATCTAATAAAAATGATGCAATAAAAATACTAAATGAAAAAAAATATAAATACGAAATTAAAGATAAGTACATTTATGTATCTGACTATAAGAATAGTTTATCTGCGTCTATTTGGAATATGAGTATAGGATTGAATGCAGATCGTATAATTTATATAGGACTAACATGTGAAAGAGGCGTTAAAATATTTGATAATTTTGATGAAATAGTAAGCAGGCTAAAAGTAAAATACGGCGAACCAACCTCAGTAATAGAAAAGTACTATTCTCCATACAGTGAAAATTATAGGGAATATCCATTATCTGCAATGGAATATGTAAACAAACATGAAACAGAATGGAAAATTAATGATTATACATATATAAGTGTTGGCATAAATAAATCAAGGCTATATGTGTTATATTCAGATTATCAAGAAAAAGAAACTACTACTGATTATTAACTTACCTATTATTTAATCTTAAAAAATGAAAAGAATATTATTAATAATGGCTATTGCCTTTATATCTGTAATAGCAAAGGCACAAAATATTACAATATCTGGTATTACTGCAGGATCTACAAAAAATGATGTAATAAAAATACTAAAAGAAAAAAAATATAAATACCATTTTTATGAAGATGACATTTTCGTAACTGAATATAAAAATAGTCTATCTACAGATATTAATCAAATGATAATAAACTTGAATTCTGATGATATTGTAAATTCAATAGCGCTAAATACTAGTAATGTAGATGTAAAAATATTTGATAATTATGATGAAATAGTAAGCAGGCTAAAAGTAAAATATGGCGAACCAACCTCAGTAATAGAAAAGTACTATTCTCCATACAGTGAAAATTATAGGGATTATCCATTATCTGCAATTGAATATTTAAACGTACATGAAACAGTATGGAAAATTAATGATTATACATTTATTAAAGTTTTCATATGTAAATTAGGCATATTTGTGCATTATGTAGATACAAGATATCAAGATAAAGAAACTACTACTGATTATTAACTTTACTATTATTTTATCAAACCAAAGTATTATAAACTTAATACAAAACTAAATACAAAAAGTGTTCCAAAAGGAGCGCTTTTTTTTGTTTAAATAGTATTTGTACAGGCCATTGATTAATATTCCAATAAACAACTTTTTGCAAGTATTTGTACCTTATTTGTATCTTAAAAGTGGTTATATTTTGTAAAGCATTGTAAACAAAGCATTTAAGATTATTAGTTACTTTTTGTATCGGAAAGTAGTATTTTGTTCAATTATACATTTGTTACATTTTCCTAATTAAACATTTCTAGAACAATATCGCATTACTCTGCATAATGATTCAGAGTATAGAAAATAAATTTCAACTTTTTTCATATCAGGGTGTGTAACCCAAATTAAAACATTGGAAACAAAATAGGAATCGAATTAGAACTTCGATGCATTAACCTTTCCGATAGCTTTGTGCCTCAGCAACGGGATTGGAAAATCTAACATATGTTCCTCAGATTGATTTTGCTAAAAAAACACAGCATTTGCAATACTTTTCCGCAAAAAATCACAGGGTATGCACCCCAAAAGTCCCGACATTTTTAGTCGAGATGGAAACTAAATAAGAATCGCAGTAAAACTGCGAGGAATTAACCCTTCCAATAGCCTCGTTCCTCAGCATCGGGATTGATCCCGACTTTAATAGTCGGGACTAACATTCCCCGAAGTTTTATTCGGAGCAGGTTGTGCCTCATGTTGATTTTTCTAATAATTTTTATAAAGCATAATAATATTAGAATTAAAAACTTTTATTACCTTACCATCATGAATTTTAAAATTTTTCTATTTCTTTTTAGTGGATTATTGACTAGCCAACAACTACTTTCACAATCTACAAAAACTGCATATAAGCCTACTGAAAAAAAATACCACATCATTGGTTCTGCCGGATTTGGTTTCCCGAGTGTATTGGGTTATTTGGCTTATAAAAATTCTAGTGCCAATTTAGAAATTATAAAAAGTACTAATCCTTTTATGGGTAAGCTAGAGTATGTAAAAAAGAGATGGGGAGTTGGCGCAACATATACAACCAATTTTCAGCAATTTCATATCAAGTATGCAAATACAAATCCACCTTTGGTAGATAATGTTTCGTTTAATACCTGGGCATTAGGTGTACGAGGTAATTATTACCTAATAAATAAACCATTGTATTACAATTCTTACCACGATAACATTCAAGATAATTTTCAATTGTATATTGGCGGCGGAGTTGGTTATATTGAAACTGTGCAAAAAACACAAACCATTGGATTTCCATTCCCTCCAACAGTTACTTATACATTTGGCACTTATCCGATGAGTTTTGAGGCTACAACTGGTGCAAGATATTTTATCAATCAATATGTAGGTGTATTTGTAGAAGCAGGCCTGGGATGTTCGCCAATTCAATTGATAGATAAAGGTGCAAGTGATAGTTACTTGCAAGGTGGTGTAAGTGTAAGGTGGTAAAGTGTTATATATTGATCCAACTAAAAATGGCTAGTAAAAACTACTAGCCATTTTTTATTTTCTATTTTTTAAAACCTATTTAAATGCATTTAAACCAGTAATATCCATACCTGTAATTAATAAATGGATATCATGCGTTCCTTCGTATGTAATTACGCTTTCCAAGTTCATCATGTGGCGCATAATACTATACTCGCCAGTAATGCCCATTCCGCCATGCAATTGTCGTGCTTCGCGTGCAATGTTTAAGGCTAATTCGCAGCTATTGCGCTTAGCCATACTTACTTGTGCAGGAGTAGCGCGGCCTTCATTCATCAATACACCAAGGCGCCAAACAAGCAATTGACCTTTAGTGATTTCTGTAATCATTTCGGCTAATTTTTTTTGTTGCAGCTGAAAGCCAGCAATTGGTTTACCAAACTGACTACGTTGCAAAGTATAGCGCAAAGCACTATCATAGCAATCCATAGCCGCACCTAATGCGCCCCAAGCAATGCCGTATCTAGCTTTGCTTAAGCAACCCAATGGACCTTTTAATCCTTTGATGTTTGGGAAAATATTTTCCTTTGGCACTTTTACATTATCAAACACCAACTCGCCAGTGCAACTAGCTCTTAAACTCCATTTGCCATGAATTTCTGGTGTAGTAAATCCTTCCATGCCTCTTTCTACTATCAAGCCACGAATATCGCCAGCTTCATCTTTCGCCCAAACTACTGCAACATCTGCAAATGGACTATTACTAATCCACATTTTAGCTCCGTTTAGTATTACATGGTCTCCAGCATCTTTGATATTGGTAATCATGCTACTTGGGTCGCTACCGCTATCTGGTTCTGTTAATCCAAAGCAACCTAACCACTCACCACTAGCTAATTTTGGTAAATATTTTTTACGTTGCTCCTCGCTACCATATGCATAAATAGGATACATCACCAAACTACCTTGCACACTTGCTGTACTGCGCATGCCGCTATCGCATCTTTCAATTTCTTGCATCATAATGCCGTAGCTAATATAGTCTAATCCGCCGCCACCATACTCTGTAGGCACTGTAGGACCAAATACGCCAAGCTCTCCCATCATTGGTACAAGGTGACGAGGGAACTCGCAATTTTGTGCCCAAGACTCAATGTTTGGGCTCATTTCTTTTTTTACAAAAGCGCGAACCATATCGCGAATCATTTTATGTTCTTCGGTTAATAGTTCATCCAATTGGTAATAATCGGGATGTGTATATTGGTCTTGTGCCATAATTGTGTATATGAATAATTGTTGGCAAAGGTAATGCGGATATGCTTGTAAGCAAGTAGTATTTGTTTGATTTTTGTTTTTTTAAGATAAAATGATGGATCATAGATGAATGTTATTTTTAGCGACTTAACGATTATCTCTTGTAGATTGGTGGTGATTTTTTATAATAGATTAGCATAGGTTATTTTCCGCTGACTGGTGTAGATTTTTCCCAAAGATTGGCGCAGATTGGTTACGCAGTTTTTCGCTGATTATTATATTTATTATTTTGGTAGAAATAGATATAAATTATTGGATTAATTTTACGGCATGTATAAATTTTTACTGATTACCATTTTTTCTATCATTGCCACAAATACATTTTCTCAAAAATGGTTAGAACCGGTGCAAGTAGCCATTAGTAAATTAGAAAAAGATGCAAACATGCAACATGGCATTATTAGCTTTACGGTAATGGATGCTAATACAGGCGAAATTGTTTTTGAAAAAAA
>CAIXQW010000114.1 GCA_903921675.1 uncultured bacterium
AGAGCATTAAGCAAAGATCAAAATACTTATTATGGCATTTCACTTGCTAAAATTGTTATTGGTAGTTATTCTACTTGTTTATTGGAAGCACTTCATTTAGGAAGAAAAATTATTACCATTAAATATAACGTAAATAATTCATCTATATTTTCATATTATTCTAATTCAGAATTAATTAAAATGATTAATCATTGCGATTTAGAAAATTTGAATGAGATTATTTTGAATCTATTAATTTCAGAAGAGAAAAACATGCATAAAGAAAATTTCTTATTCGCAGAGGATTTTTTGATAGAAAATACAAAAATAATTCAATCTTTACTCAGTTAAAATCCATGAAGTACTTTTTTATAACATTTTTTTGCATTTTTCAATTAAGTGGATTAGGTCAAAATATACCTAGAAGTTTATCTATTAATTGTTATGGAGACACTATTTTGCCATTTTATTCAAATACATTAGTTGATTGGGATAACTCAGCATATTTACAAACTGGTTTGGAGTGGAAATTATACCCATTTATCCAGCCATTAAAAAAACTTGAATTTATAAATATAGATACAGTATCCATTAAAAATTTTAGCTTTTATTTTAATAAGTACTTTTACTCAAATCAAGACTCTCTAATTAGCCAAATTGTAGATACATTTTCAAATGAGAATGATAAACTTTTTTGCATTTATAATTTTATTAAGGATAGAACTTTTTATTATTATTACCCAGAAAACAAGTTGAATGATAATCATTATTCATTTCAAGAAAGTCATAATCCTATGAAATTCCTAAATATATATGGATATGGCGCTTGCGGGGCTCACGGAACTGCAATGGCAAGATTTGCAGCTTTGGCAATCAAAAAAAGACAATATGAGTGCGAAATCGCCAATCTTGGCCATGTGGTAGCTGAAGCAAAAGGGAGTAGCAGCAGGATAGTGTTTGATACAGATAGAGAAGCTTTTTATAAACTACTAGATAATAAGCATATGGCTTCACTAAAGGATATGGTTTTGGACCCCAATATTTATTTAAGAACAAAATTATTCCCGAATATAAATAATTACATTCCATATGATAGCTCTGCGTATAGTAACTTATATAATTCAAGATGGCCAATTGATTCAGACAAAATTTATCAAAATATTTTAGGTCAAATTGATTCTAATAATACTTCAAAATTAGAGTTCGAAATCAAACCTCTTTCTAGTGTTATTTTTTATCCTGATTCCAATAATTCTTCTTTCCACAAATCTTTAATAGTCGGCAACAATGATTCTGCTACAGATAATTTCTATATACCTTTAGTTGCTAGAACTGGTACAATTAATCAACAAATTAAAGCAGGTGTCTCAATTAATAAAATATTAGACTCCTACACAAATTTAAGCTTAACCAATGATACAATCAATTGCTCTAGTCAATTTTCATCTTTTGTTTATCAATCTAGTTCACCATATACTATAGGAAATGGATTTGTAAAATTTAATTTATTAAAAAAATATACAAATGATAGTATTCTTATTTACTTTTCTAAAGACATGATTAATTGGACACCCCTATTTAATAGTGATTCAATAAATACAAATACTTTAAAAACTATCCAATTAGAAATTAATCATTTAATTAAGCCCACCATTGATAGTGCTTGTTATAACTATTACATAAAATTTGATATACAAAATTCAAATTTGTCAAATCAAATGATAATTTCCAATCTTAATTTTTCTACTATTTTTCAATTTTCCAAATTTTTTTCTCCAACTGTAATCAAAGGTCAAAATGATATTAAAATTTATCAAAATGGAAACAATCATTTAAAAGTAGATATTGATTGGATTGATTATTTAGAAAATACGCCACCTCCACCTCCAAGTTATCCTGTCGTACCTGCAAATAACAGCATCATGTCTTCCCCAAATTTTTATTTTTTATGGCAAGGTGTAACTTCTTCAGATGATGCAATAAAAACCTACCAAATTCAAGTAAGTGAAAGATGTGATTTTCTTCATCCAATTTGCACAAATTATGATAGAAACAACTATATACTTCTATCTAATAATCCTTTTTTCAAATCAGAATACGAATCTTTCTTTAATTCAAATACTGATTATTTTTGGAGAGTTAGAAGCCTAGACACTAGAGGAGCATATAGTAATTGGAGCAACACCTGGAAATTTAAAGTAAAAAATATTCAAGCTCCTAAAAATGTTCGATTTGAGTTACAAGATAATTTGTTAGATACATTCATTTTAAAATGGGATAACCCTCCTGTATCAGATAATATTGTAAAATATTATTTATACAGAAATAATAGAAAAAACATTGGAACGAGTACTAATAAATCCTGTTTGTTTGACTCTACAACC
>CAIXQW010000115.1 GCA_903921675.1 uncultured bacterium
AATTCAATATTTATTTAATTTAAAAGTAAATATACTTTAATTTTGTTCAATCTAATGCAAGAAATATTTATCACTAGAGTAGAACATTTTAATGCTGCACATAAGCTGTGGAATAGTAATTGGACTGCAGAAAAAAATCAGGAAATATTTGGCAAATGTGCCAATGAACATTTTCATGGGCATAATTACGAGCTGCATGTAACCGTAAAAGGAAACATTCATCCAGATACAGGTTATGCTATCAATGCAAAACATCTAAAAGATTTGATGCTGCAGCATGTGGTAGATATAGCAGACCACCGCAACTTAAATATAGATGTGCCTTTTATGCATGGCCAAATGACTAGTTCCGAAAATTTTGCAGTAGCTATTTGGAAACAATTACAACAACCTATTGAAGCAATTGGCGCAAAGCTGCATTGTGTAAAACTGATAGAAACAAAAAACATTTATGTAGAATATTATGGAGGATAAACATGTAAGGCAAGAAGACGATGATACCGACTTTATTAATTACGAAAAAATAGAAAGGTATAATTTAGAAAGCTTAGAAAAATTAAGCACCAATTATAAAAATATCATTAGCCAATTAGGCGAAGATGTAACCCGCGAAGGCCTAGAGAAAACACCCATGCGTGTGGCTAAAGCAATGAGTTTTTTAACACATGGTTACGAAATAGATGCAGTAGAAATTTTGAACAGCGCAAAATTTCATGAAAGCTACAGCGAGATGGTAATAGTAAAAGATATTGAATTATATAGTATGTGCGAACACCACATGTTGCCATTTTTTGGCAAAGCACATATTGCATACATTCCCAATGGTTACATTACTGGGCTTAGTAAATTAGCTAGAGTAGTAGACTGTTTTGCTCGCCGTATGCAAGTGCAAGAGCGTATGACGCACCAAATATTAGATGCAGTGCAGGAAGCCTTAAACCCGCTAGGCGTAGCTGTAGTAATAGAAGCCAAACATTTATGTATGATGATGCGTGGTGTGCAAAAACAAAATAGCAGCACAACAACCAGTGCATTTAGCGGTGTGTTTTTAGAAGATAAAACCAGAAAAGAATTTTTAACGCTTGTAAGTAGTAAGCTCCATTAAATTCTATTTTTCAACTAATTAAAAAGCGCATTTGAAATTTATCAAATGCGCTTTTCTATTTTCTTCAAATTTAGGCTATTATCATCTTATATCGTTTTTGGGCTTGGCGAAGGCTGGGATTATAAGTACGAATGTTCAAATTTAGCACAATGTTCATTAGAATTCCAAATGTTCAATTTAGCACTTAAGCCCAGCTTTTGCAAAACCGATGTTATATGCCGTTTTTATTTATTCGTCTTTACTTTTTCTATTAATGGTAACATTAGCATATCATACATTTCTTTCATCATTTCTGCTACTAATGGGTCAGACTTTTTTGGTATTCCTGCATTGTAAGGTGGTTTAGGGTCATATTCTAAATCTAACATTACCGCTTCGGTATATTTTCTTCCTAACAGGTCATCAATAATTGCTAATGACATATCAATACCTGCTGAAACCCCTGCCGAAGTCCAATATTTACCATCTTTTACATAACGTTCTTCTTTGAAAGTTGCACCATACATTTTCATCATTTCTTCGCCTCTGTACCAATTAGAGGTTGCATTTTTGCCCTTTAATAAACCTGTTGCTCCTAAAACCCAAGCACCTGTGCATACACTGGTGGTGTATTTGGTTGTTTTGTCAATTTGCTTAATCCAATTTAAAGTTTCTATGTCTTGTGTTAGCATAATTGTTTCGGTTGCACCTCCCGGAATTACTAAAATATCTAATGATTTTACATCTGCAAATGAGCTATCCACTTTTATTTCTAAACCTCTTTGGTTTTTCACAATACCTCTGTTTTTGGCAACAAAAAAAGTTTTTGCTCCCATTATTTCAGCCAAAGTATGATAGGGTCCCATTGCGTCCAAAGTGTTATAGCCGTCATAGAGTAAAATACCAATGGTTTTAATAGGCACTTTTGAAGGTGTATAAAGTATATCCATCATTTTATCGTGCTTGTCAGCAGTACCGATTACTAAACTATCTGGATTTGTTTTTTGCCCAAAACTTATTTCTGTTATAAGAAATAGAGTTATTATTGTTGAAAATATTTTTATTGATATATTCATTTTTTGAAATTTAATAAAGCCAAAGGGTATAACCCTTTGGCTCTGTGATTAATTAAAATTTTGCACTTAATGTTAATCCAAATGTTCTTGGCTGTGCCATTCTTGATTGACGACCAAAACTACTGTCAGGGTTTCCATAAGCTAAATATCTTTCATTAGTAAGGTTTTGACCCCAAACAAATAAACTGTATTTGTTGTAAGTAAATCCTATTCTTGAATTAAGTAGCGTATAGGATGGCTGTTCAATTTGGTTTTGAATATCGGTGTATTGATTACCCAAATTTCTAATTTCTCCACGAATAACAGCTTTTAACTTATTGTTGATAGCATATTCATATTGTGCTCCCAAGAAAACGGTATGGCTTGGTGCATTAGAAAGTTTGTTGCCACCAATTGCTGTTGTGGTTTCTACACCTGTGCCAAAGTTTACACGTTTCAAATCAAAACCTTTATATTCCGTTGGGTTAATACCAAAACTTCCGTCTAATTGCAATCCTTTAACAGGTAACGCTGAAATCTCTAATTCTAAACCCATTGATTGAGCATCTCCTACGTTTTCTCTCGCATAAGTGAAAGGTGCTACCAAATTATAAAATTGTAAATCTTTCCATTGAATTAAAAACGCAGAAGCACCAATACTTAATTTTTTGTTGAGCAAAAACGATTTGTACCCAATTTCGTAATTGTTAGAATATTCTGGGTCAAATGTTTGACGAACTCCCGCAGGTAATGAACTTGCATTAATTCCACCTGCTCTAAATCCTCTTGTATAGGTTGCATAAACATTTGAAAGCTTATTCATAGCATAACTTATCGAGAATTTTGGCGACAATGCCGAATAATTACCATCGGCAGTAATATTTGGTTTTATGTCAGTAACTACTCCATTATATAACATTGCATCGCCAAAACCATTAAATGTAGCTTCACGCTTTTCATAATCATAACGCAGACCAAGGGTTGCTTTTAATTTATTGGTAAGTAAATAGCTCATTTCGCCAAAACCTGCAATTCCAAAATTATTACTTCTGTTTCTGCTAATCAAAAACGTTCCGCTTGGTAACATATAAGCAGTTGCTTCTGCATCAGAAAGTTCATAAGCTGTATTGGTTGTTGGCTCATATCCTTTTTGTGTAAAGGCATAAACACCTGCTGTATATTGAAATTTGCTGTCTGAATTTGAATTAATTCTCAATTCTTCGCTCCATACTTTTTGTGGTGGTAGTAATTCGCCAATTTGACCATCATAGTAAGAATGGTAGATACCTGGAAAATCTAAATCTTTAAAGCCAAAAGCAATGGTTTGCAAGGCGGAAATGGAAGTTAAGGTAAATTTGTCGGCAAAATATTTAGCCACTAACGAAGTGTTTAAAATATTTCTTTCGTGTCGTTGTATTCTTGCCAAATTAATTTTATCAGGATTTGCAAATGCTCCTGTATCTGTAAATTGCGATACCATAAATCCCGAATTATTGCTTTTGTCTTGCTGACCTTTTAGATTTAATGTGAGTTGAAAACGTTTTGAAGCTAACCATTTCAAATACATATTTCCATAGAGATTTTTTTCGCCTCCAACAGTTTTTCCATTTAGACTTACATCGGTTGAGGTTGTGCCTGTTATGTCATTTTTCAAAAAACCATCTTGTGTTTGGTATAAACCATTTAAGCCAAAAAATAATTTATCTTTTATTATAGGTGTTTTAACACCTGCACTATAACGTTGTAAACCAAGATTTCCAAAACTAGTTTCTGCAAAACCATTAGTAGTATTGGTAGGTTTTTTGGTAATGATATTAATTACACCACCCATTGCATTCCTGCCGTACAATGTACCTTGTGGTCCTCTTAAAACCTCAATTCTTTCAATATCGGTAAAAGCAAAGCCATTGGCTAAAATGTCTATATTGTTTACATCGTCAATATATGTAGATACCGCAGGGTTTTCACTAAATACTTGAATACCACGAATAGCTTGAATTTGTTGAAACGAAACGCCTAATTCTTGATAGTTATAATTTGGTACTAATGCTGATAGTCCGCTCAAACCCCAAGTTCTAGTGTCTTCCAATTTTTTGGCAGAAAGAGTTGTAATAGATGTATTTACTTTAATGATACTTTCCTCTCTCTTATTGGCAGTTACAATAACCTCTTCTAGTTGTTTTGTTTTTGTGGTGTCTATAATTGTTTGGGCATAGACAGCAGAACCCGACAGCAATATTCCTATTGCCGTTATTATTCCTTTAAAATTCATTTTTTAAATTTATTTGATTAAATATAATACACGGTCATTTGGTAATTGCAAAGCATACCAAATAGGCCACATTGCCTTTTGCAATGTGGCGTTTTTTCATTGGGCGAAGCCCAATGAAAAATATTAAATCAAATTGAATTTTGGTGGTCGGAAAATGTTGGTGTTATAGGAAGAATTAAAATGAAATTGATAATCAAAGAAAGATTTTTTAATTTCTGCAAAAATATTTCGTTTCTCAATGCTAAAATTTGTCAAATTATGGCAATATAAAACTTCGTATTTTTCTTTAAGTGTCTGCGGAAGTTGTTTTTGTTCTTCCTTGTCGGCTTGTTTCAGTTTTTTCATCAACTGGCATTTTCCGTTACAGTCCATTTTAGGTTTTGCTCTGTTCTCACAAAGGTTTTTTGTAATATAGTCTTGGTTGATTTTAAAAGACACGTAAATCCACACCTTGCTGAATGGTTGCAACAAAATGAGTAAACTAAGAAATATGACAACTGAATTTTTCAAATTGGTTGCAAAGGTACAAATTTATTGCTGTTTTTTTTTGTCAAAATGATTTTTTTGTCAGTCTGTCCGTTGGTTTGCGGGCGTTCTAAAATGGCATATAACTATTAGCCTTCTATTTCATCATCTTATCTCAAATCTATCACCTCTATACCTGGGTGTTTCTTTTGATCAAATACAAATAAATTATCAGCTAATACAGGATTAGCTTGTAAATTACTCATCGTATAACTCATGATATTACCATTCTTTTCAAAAATTTTACCACTAATGATCGTGTTTTTTGCTTTGTCGATTGTTACTTCTACTTTTACGAATTGCTTTGATTTAGTAGGAGTCAATTCAATAATATTTACTGTTGTAGCGCCTGTTTTTTTCTCGCCAACAAATTTGCTTTTAAATTCTTTATCATAAAAGTTAGAAAACAATTTAGTAGGTGTAAAAGTATTTTCATTTGGATCAAAATCATTCACCGTTACTTCATTTGCAGATTTTGTAAATGTATAGATTGTTTTGCTATCGCAATAAATTTCTTGACCATTACCAATACTTACAAAATACTTTGTACCCTTCATGCTTACAATACCTTTTTTGGTTTCTTTGGTTTTGCTGATAGACAGTGTAAAATTTGCCTTCATGGTTTTCATTGTTTTTAAGTTGGCACTTACAGCATCTAAAATAGCTTTTGCTTTAGCATCTTGTGCAATAGCACCAAGTGCATTCAAGCAAAGCGCTACAATTAGTATTAAGTTTTTTTTCATATTATTTTTCCTAGGCCTTTTAGATAGCGAAAGGTGTGCAAAGTTGAATGATTGTTTGTTAATAGCAAACTAAATTTTTATTGTTGAGTATACTCATATTTGTGGTAAATATTGACTAGGCTTAGATTAGCTTCTAAAAAAATATCTATCAAAACAGCTTCAGTTTTCAATAAATTACAGATAATACTTATGTTAATGCAAAAATCACAATTCACTATTGACAATGGTTTCTTATCTTTGCGCGCTTTCTAAAAAAGCACAATACAATATTATGATTGCAGCAAGAAACGTAACATTAGCATACGGAAAACGAGTTTTATTTGATGAAGTAAACATCACCTTTACAAAAGGAAATTGTTATGGTGTGATAGGTGCCAATGGTGCAGGAAAATCTACATTTTTAAAAATATTAAGTGGAGAAATAGAGCCGAACAAAGGAAATGTAGAAATTACACCCGGAGAGCGCTTAGCTATTTTAAAGCAAAATCAGTTTGAATTTGATAATGAAACAGTTTTGAACACTGTATTGATGGGGCATAAAGTAATGTGGGATATTATGCATGAAAAAGATGCATTATATGCCAAACCAGATGCTACTGAAGACGATTTCATGAAAGCTGCAACCTTAGAGGCAGAATATGGAGAAATGGGTGGTTATGAGTCTGAAAGTAATGCTGCATCTTTTTTAAATAATTTAGGTATACAAGACGAGTATCACCAATCTTTGATGAGTGATATACCAAGTAATTTAAAGGTGCGTGTATTATTGGCGCAGGCTTTGTTTGGCAATCCAGATATTTTATTATTAGATGAGCCTACCAACGGATTGGATTTAGAAACGATTGCTTGGTTAGAAAACTTTTTGGCTGATTACGAAAATTGCGTATTAGTTGTAAGCCATGATCGACATTTTTTAGATGCGGTATGTACACACGTAGCAGATGTGGATAGAGCAAAAATTAAAACTTATACAGGTAACTATACATTCTGGTACGAAAGTAGCCAATTGATGGCTCGCCAAATAAACGATAAGAATAAAAAAGTAGAAGATAAACGCCAAGCTTTGATAGACTTTATTGCGCGCTTTAGTGCCAATGCTAGTAAGAGCAAGCAAGCTACTAGCCGTAAGAAAGCATTAGAAAAATTAACTATCGAAGAAATAGAACCAAGCAACAGAAAATATCCTGGAATTATTTTTACAGCATTGCGCGAGGTAGGTAATGAAATTTTGAATGTAGAAGGTTTGAAAAAATCTGTAGATGGCAGATTGTTGTTTGATAAAGTAACATTTAGCGTAGGCCGCGAAGATAAAATTGCATTTATTAGCAAAGATCCATTGGCAGTGTCTGCATTTTTTGATATTATTAATGGAGTAACAGAACCTGAAGCTGGCAAAGTAGAGTGGGGTACCACTATTACCAAAGCGTATTTGCCGGTAGAAAATAATGAATTGTTTAAAGGTGATGATACTTTGTTGGATTGGTTGCGTCAATTTGTGCCGCCACATGTAACAGATGTTGACGAGCCATTCCTAAGAGGATTCTTTGGTAAAATGTTATTTGCTGGCGATGATATCATGAAAAAAACAAATGTATTAAGCGGAGGAGAAAAAGTGCGTTGTATGGTTAGCCGTATGATGTTGCAAAACCCAAATGTGATTACATTAGACCAACCAACCAATCACTTAGATTTGGAAAGTATTCAAAGTTTTAATGAAAGTGCTACCAACTTTAAAGGTGTGGTATTGCTTACTAGCCATGATCATACCTTTATGCAAACCGTGGCTAATAGGGTAATAGAATTAACGCCTAAAGGCATTATAGATAAGCTAATGGAGTTTGATGAATACCTGCAAGACCCAAGAATTAAGGAGTTGAGAAAAGAAATGTATAGCTAGGAGTAGCAAGTATTGAGAATCAAGTAGCAAGATGTTGGATTGGTAGATTTTAGATGAATAGAAATAGGATTTTCAGAAATAAATTTTTTAGTTTTACCTATACGTATTTATACACATCGCGCTAATCAATTTTAGTCTTACATCTAATCATCTTACATCTAAATAAACATGGAAAAAATAATTGCACAAACAAAGAAATGGCTGCTAGATGTAGTAATTGGTTGTAATTTTTGCCCATTTGCGCATAAAGAGTTTAAGAATGAAACTATTAAATATGCAATAGATAATTCTGAAAACGAATTACTGCAATTAGAATTTTTGCATAACGAATGCGAGTTTTTAGATAACAATCCAAGTACAGAAACTACTTTAATTATTTACCCAACGCAGTATAGTAGCTTTCAAGATTTTTTAGATTGGATAGATAAGTCCAATGATTTGATTGAAGAGTTAGGCTATTACGGCACTTACCAATTAGCTACATTCCATCCAGATTATTGCTTTGAAGGTGAGAGCCCAGATGATGCAAGTAATTACACCAACCGTAGTATTTATCCAATGCTGCACCTATTGCGCGAAAAAACTATTTTAGATATTGCACTAAAGCAAGAAGCTTATTTAGAAAGCATTCCAACACGCAACATTACTTATGCACTTGCAAAAGGCACTCCGTATATGAAGATGCTGAGAGAGGCTTGTATGGATGTGTAGCGTTAGGAATATATAGCAAAATCAAATGTAACATGAATCTATTTTAGTGCAAATTGTAAGAAGGTTTAATAAGTATAGTTTTATTTCCTATTCTATTAAATTTGTATCGTAAAATATATGAATAATGGTATAAAAGGTGTTGAATTGTTGCCATTGTCAATGGAAATAAAATCGAAAATTAATAAGTATTAGAAAGTTGAACATTTGGCTATTTTTTGTGGTTTAAAATACTTTAACTATTTTTATTGTGTACCTATAAAAAATCAATTAAACTTATGAAACAAAAAATATTGTTGTTATTTTTATTTTGTTTTGGATTTACAATTGTTCTTGCAAGTTTTGTAATTGAAGGTGAAAAAGGATCTCCAAATGAAGTAGCTAAGGCTTTTTTAACTGCTATGAACAAAGCAGATTACGAAGCAGCTAAAAAATTAGGTACTGATGATACTAAAAAATTATTAGACATGACAGCTACTTTTGCAGCTATGATGCCAGATTCTATCAAGAAA
>CAIXQW010000116.1 GCA_903921675.1 uncultured bacterium
GTAAGTGGTTCAACAGCAACAGATAATTGTACAGTAAGTTCTATAACACAAAATCCAACAGCAGGTAGTACACTAACTGCAGTGCACAATGGTACTTATACAGTAGTAGTAACAGCAACAGATGCTGCAGGCAATAGTTCATCATCAAATGTTGTATTAACAGCGAAAGATGTCACTAATCCAGTATTAACTGCTGAAGCAGATCAAGATGTAAATGTTGCAGCGAATTGTGAATTAACGATACCAAACTTAGTAGATGGTTCAACAGCAACAGATAATTGTACAGTAAGTTCTATAACACAAAATCCAACAGCAGGTAGTACACTAACTGCAGTGCACAATGGTACTTATACAGTAGTAGTAACAGCAACAGATGCTGCTGGAAATAGTTCATCATCAAATGTTGTATTAACAGCAAAAGATGTAACAGCACCTGTAATAACTTGTCCAACAGCATTTACACATTTAGTTAACAGCACAGGATGCTTATATAATGGTAGCATTGGTACACCAACAGCAACGGATAATTGTAGTATTGTTTCTATTGTTCCTGCACCAGCAGGACCTTACCCAGCAGGTGTAACAACTGTAACATGGACAGCTACAGATGCAGGTGGTAACACTTCTACTTGTACACAAACTGTTACAATTACAAAAGAGCCAGTTGTTATACTTGCAACTTCTAGTACCAATCTTTATACTAACGATTTATTGGATATGGAAATTACTTCACCAACTGGTGGCAGCGCTTATGGTTGGGCAGGCCCATCTGGCGGTAGCTTAAGTTCTACTGACGAATTCTTAAGTGGTACTGTTTCTAGTATTGATAGCGGAATATATGTTGCTACTGTTATAGATGCATTAGGTTGTGTAAACACAGCAAGCATTTTGGTGCAAGTACATGCTTCTGCAGTAGTAAGATTAAAAGCGTTATTAAGTGGTCCTTACGTGGCGACTGCAGGTTTGATGCACGATTCTTTAAGAACATACGGCATAATACCTATTACAGACCCTTACACCGTTGCTCCATTTAATACTATCTTCCCACAAGTAGGTATGCCTAGTCCTAGTTCAAGTGTTGATCCTAGTGTATTCATACCTACAGGTGCGGATGCCATTGTAGATTGGGTATTTATTCAATTAAGAAGCGCTGCAAACGCAAGTACTGTAGTAGCTACAAGAAGTGCATTAATTCAACGCGATGGTGACATTGTAGCTTTAGATGGAGTTTCTCCAGTAACATTCCAAGGTACATACCCTGGAAGCTACTTTGTAACTGTTAAGCACAGAAATCATCTTGGTATAATGACAGCAGGTTCTATTAATATTTTAGAAAACGGTACAGCAGTAGACTTTACAAATCCGGGTACTCCATTGTATCTAAGAGCAGCACCTAACAATAATCCTAGTCCTTTGTCAGGAGCAGTAAGGGTAACAGGTGGTAAAAATGTGATGTATGCTGGTAACTGTAATTTAGGTGGACCATCAGCAGCATATAGTAGATATATCACTTATAGTAATTTACCTAATAGTGATAGAACTACATTATTTTCTGCTGTAGGCTTATCTGGCAACCTCAATGGTTACAATGTTTTGGATGTTGACATGTCTGGTTCGGCTCGTTTTAATGGGTTTAATCCAGACAGGGTAGTCATATTATTAAACTGTGCAAATAATTCTAGCGGTTTAATCGTAAATGAACAAACACCTAATTAAGGTTAAGTTATAAACTAAAAGAGAGCCAAGAGAATTTTCTCTTGGCTTTTCTTTTTTAATATTTCATCCAATGCAATAGTATATGAATCAATTATCTTTTTAAAAATAAAAATTATGAACAAAAAAATTTTATCTATCGTTACCATTGTTGGTTTATTTGTAATTTATCTATCTATGAGTTCTAGCAGCAATGGAATTAATGGGCAAAGTACAGTTGGTTGTGGAGGCGGTAGTTGCCATGGTGCAGCTAATGCAAATACAACTATTACGCTAGCAGGTTTTCCTACGAACTACGTAAATGGGCAATCTTATAATATCACTGTTTCTGTCAATCATTCCACGCAAGTAGAAGCTGGTTTTGATTTATCTGTAACTGGTGGCACGATTTCTTTACCAGGCACAGGAGCTGCTTTAAATGGCACAACAGAAATTAGGCATAATACTCCTAAAACAATCACTGCAGGTAGTGCATCTTGGACATTTACATGGACAGCTCCAGCTACTGGCACTGCAGTTATTACATGTTTTGTTGCTGGCAATGCTGCTAATAATAATGGCACCACTTCTGGAGATGCTTGGACAACATCTAGTCAATTGATTGGTGCACCAATTGTAAATTTGGCAGTAACTGCCACTACCACAAATATTTTATGTAATGGTGGTACAAGTACAATTGTTGCAACTGGAACAAATGGCACTGCACCATATCAATATAAAATTAATGCAGGCACCTACCAATCTAGTGGCACCTTTATAGGTAATACTGCTGGTACATATACTATTACTGTAAAAGATGCATCAAATGCAACTGCATCTACAGTAAAAACTATTACACAGCCCAATCAAATTATAGCTCCAATTTCTTCTACAAATATTTTATGTTTTGGCACTAATAATGCAACAGCACAAATAACCCCAACGGGAGGAACAGGCGCATTTACCTATTCTTGGTCGCCTATAGGAGGCACGGCAGCTTTGGCTACTAATTTAAATGCAGGCACTTATACATGCACTGTTACAGATGCTAATGGGTGTACCAAAACAGCCACTACTTTAATCACACAACCATTATCGGCTCCTAGTGTAAGTATTATATCTTCTACAAACGTTGGATGCAATACCGGAGCTACTGGAGCTGCTACGGCAAGTGCTAGTGGCGGTACTGGTGCATTGATGTATGGCTGGAATCCTGGCCTTATGACTACAGCAAGTGTTGCCAATTTAACTGCAGGCACTTATACTTGTATTGCTATGGATGCAAACCAATGTACTACTGCTACTACAATAACTATTACACAAAATGCTGCAATTGTGCCTAGTATTACATCTAATAATATTTTATGTTTTGGACAAAGTAATGGTTCTGCATCTATTACTAGTACAGGTGGTGCAGGTGGATTTAGTTATATTTGGGCACCAAGTGGTGGAAGTGCAAGCACTGCGAGCAACTTAGTAGCTGGCGTATACACCTGCACTATTACGGATGCTAATTTATGTACAAAAACAACTATTGTTGCTATTACACAACCACCTGCTTTAACACTTACATTCTTACAAGGAAATGTGAACTGCAAAAACGGATCTGATGGATTTGTTACAGCTGCAGTAACCGGTGGTACTGGTGTATATACTTATTCGTGGTTGCCAAGTGGAGTAGGTGTTTCTATTGCTGGTTTAGTTGCAGGTAGTTACACTTGCAATGTGGTAGATGCTAATGGCTGCTCTGCGTCTCAAGTAGCAACAGTTGCAGGTAGCAATGACACAGCTAATGCAAACTATACACAAGCATTGAATGTATTATCTGCCATACAACCAAATGCAAATTATCAGTGGTTGAAGTGCGATCCTAATTTGTCTATCATTCCAAATGCCATTGCACAAAACTTTACTATACCTGCAGGAGGTAATTACGCATTAATTGTTTCTAGTGGTAATTGTCGCGATACATCTGTATGTAAACCAATTACTGCAGTCGGTATTCATAATACAACATTAGACAATAATTTTTTAAGTATGATTTATCCAGGTTATTACAACTATTTAAATTCATCTTCTGCTATTTTAAATTATACTTTATCTAATACGCAAGGCGCAATTTTACAAAAAGGAAAAATGCAAATTGGCGACAATAAAATATTGATAAATAATTTTGCAAATGGTGTATATTTTTTAGAAACAAATGGCAGGGTGTATAAATTGATTGCAGAATAAACTTTTATTATTAAGCAATATTTTTTAAATGCCTTGCAACAATGCGAGGCATTTTTTTTGCTCATCATTACTCAATATGCCGCACCATATATTGCACAAAAGAATACTAGCAAAATTTAATTGTATTTCAATTTTGCTATATCATTTTATTTAGGTTAATGGACAAAATTAATGCTCCCAATCGTTGTAGCTATTGCATTACCTGTAAGTCCAATCAAAGTATAGGAATAAAATAACTGCTTTTATTACAATGAATAAAAATATATGCATATTGGCTGTGTAGTCTTTTTATTAAATGTAGATTTTCATTTTTTAGTTTCGAACGCTTGATTTTTTAAATATGCTATAAATTCCGCTTACCTTTTTGATCAAGTTGAAAATCCAGAGCAAAGCCTCAGGAAAAAAAGTAAAAATAATAAGAGTGGACTACTTCATTATCTTTATGATGACAAGTGATATTAAAGAAAATACGATTAGCTTCAAAATAAAATCCTTATTACTCTCATTCTCTGCAAATCCAATGTATATCTTACATTTGCGTTTTATAAACTAATTGTGTCTATACTTAATCGCTTAAATAAAAACAGAAATGCCGAGATGACTTTTGTGGATCATCTGGAGGCATTGCGTTGGCATGTAGTACGTAGCTTGTTAGCAATTTTAGTGTTTGCCATTTTTGCATTTGTAAAAATAGAATGGATTTTTCAACATATTATTTTAGCACCTACCCATAGCTCTTTTCCTAGTTACAGAGTATTATGTTGGCTTGGGCAAAAAATTCATGTAGCTTCTTTATGCATGAAAGATGTAGAAATTAGTTTTCAAAGCAATGAACTTAGCACGCAATTTATGATGAGTTTTTCAAGTGCATTTGTATTTGGTTTTATAGCAGCAAGCCCTTATGTGTTTTGGGAGGTTTGGCGTTTTATCAAACCTGCATTATCTCCGTACGAGTTAAAACAAAGTAGGGGTGTTATTTTTTGGGTGTCTGCATTATTCTTTTTTGGTGTAGCATTTGGTTATTATATTTTGGCGCCATATACTGTCAATTTTTTTGCATCCTACCAATTAAGCCCACAATTTCATAATATTTTTAAAATAGACGATTATTTAGACAATATAATATCACTAACAATTGGCACAGGCTTGGTTTTTCAATTGCCAGTAATGGTTTACTTTTTTAGCAAAGTAGGCATTTTAACTCCGGGTTTTATGCGTAATGTGCGCAAATATGCCGTATTGATTATTTTGGTAGTTGCTGCTGTAATTACGCCACCAGATATGTTTAGTATGATAATAGTAGCAATACCATTGGTGTTGCTGTACGAAATTAGCATCCGCATTAGTGGAATTGTAGAAAAAGACAGAAAGAAAAAAGAAATAGAATTTTTCAATTCTTAATTGAGTTGAAAAAAGTTGTTAGTTTTTATACATGCAAATATTATTCATTAAAATAATTTGCCAATTTCCACGCAAATCCTTTTACCTTTACCCACAGATATGGAAACAATTTTCAACCTTAATTTGCCTATTGCAATTGGTGCCGACCATGCAGGGTTTGCTTATAAAGAAGCGATAAAAAAAATGCTAATGGAAGGTGGCTACACCATGGATGATAAAGGCACGGATAATGCAGAAAGTGTAGATTATCCAGACTATGCACATCCTGTAGCGATAGCTGTAGAAGCGCATGACGATTCTTTTGGCATACTAATATGTGGCAGTGCAAATGGTGTGGCTATTACTGCCAATAAGCACCAAGGTGTGCGTGCTGCTATTTGTTGGAACAAAGAAATTGCAGAATTGGCAAGAGCACACAACAATGCAAATGTTCTTTGCTTGCCTGCACGCTTTATTACCCCTGCAGAAGCAAAAGAAATTATCTTAGCATTTATACATACGCCATTTGAGGGTGGTCGCCACGAAAACCGTGTGAAGAAAATTGCTTGTCAATAATTTATAAAATAAAAAACAGAAATAAATATGTCACATACTTTACCCGCGCTAGCTTATGCGCATAATGCCCTAGAGCCAAATATTGATGCACGCACCATGGAAATTCATCATGGCAAGCATCATCAAGCTTATGTAGATAATTTAAACAAAGCCTTAGCTGGACATGCTATGGAAAACGCTTCTTTGGAAGAGTTAATGGCAGCTATGAGCACTTTGCCACCAGCTGTGCGCAACAATGGTGGTGGTCATTTCAATCATAGTTTGTTTTGGACAATAATTGGTCCAGATGCAGGCACATTGAGTGATGCACTAGCGGCTAAAATAGAAGAAGATTTAGGCGGAATGGATAAAATGAAATCTGATTTTGCAAATGCAGCAATGACTCGGTTTGGAAGTGGTTGGGCTTGGCTTTGTGTAAAAGTAGATGGTAAACTTTGCATTTGCAGTTCGCCAAACCAAGACAATCCGTTGATGGATATTAGTGAATGCCCAGGTATACCTATTTTAGGAGTAGATGTTTGGGAGCACGCTTATTACTTACATTATCAAAATCGTCGTGCAGATTATTTAGCTGCATTTTGGAATGTAGTAAATTGGTCAGCTGTTAGTGAAAGATTCGCAGCTGCAACTAAATAATATTTTACTTAGATTATAAATACAATAGCCACAAAGTAGGATTACTTTGTGGCTGTTTTTTTAGGGTGAATTTTTGTATTAATTTTATTGATAGGCTGATTATCTTTTAATGATTTATTTACTCTGATTGGATATTTTTTATTTGTCTAATCAATAGTTTTAAATCATTATTCTACCCAATCACACATAAATACATTGGTATCTCGAGTGCCTTTATTATTTCTATTGCTGCTAAATATAAATTTTTTGCCATCAGGGCTAAATGCAGGAAATGCATCAAAGCCGCCATCTCTGCTTATTTTTTCTAAGCCAGTGCCATCTATATTGATTAAATACAAATTAAATGGAAAGCCACGCTTATGCTCGTGATTACTTGCAAAAATAATTTTTTTACCATCTGGTGTAAAGTTTGGAGCCCAATTGGCTTGCCCTAAATTCGTAATTTGTTTTGCATCGCTGCCATCTGCATTGGCTACAAAAATTTCCATATTGGTAGGCATTACTAAGCCGGTATCTAACAGCATTTTATATTCTGCAATTTCGGATTGTGTTTTTGGTCGGCTTGCACGCCAAACTATTTTACTGCCATCTGGGCTAAACCATGCGCCACCATCGTATCCAAGAGAATTGGTTATTTGCTTGACATTGCTACCGTCTATATGCATAGTATATAAATCCAAATCGCCATTGCGCATACTACAAAATAATATTTTATCGCCTTTGGGGCTTACTACAGCTTCTGCATCGTAGCCGGGACTATTGGTTAATTGCTTTGTAATTTTGCCTTTTGTTGTGGCTTCAAAAATTTCGTAGTCTGGATAAATACTCCATACATATTTTTTCCAAACTTCTCTGCTAGCCACTGCTGGACAAGCCTTGCTACCAAGGTGCGTAGATGCATACAAAAAGTGTTTGCCGTCTGGCATTAAATAACTGCATGTAGTTCTGCCATCGCCTGTACTTACCATTTTTGTTTTGAAAGGTTTGCCCATCCTACTTGGCACAGTGCCATAGAAAATTTGATCGCACTCTACTCCGTTTTTTGCATTAGTTTGCTGGAATACAACATGCTTATTATCAAACCCAAAATAACATTCTGCATTATCGCCTCCAAAAGTTAGTTGCTGCATGTTTTTAAAATGCTTTTCTCCATCAAACAAAATAGTGTCTTTTGTTTGCGCTAACATGTTTGCGCTAATGAATGTAGTAGCAATTGCGAATATTATTTTTTTCATGCTTATCTATAATTTAGGTATAAGCAAAAATAAGGTAGCAAAGCTTAATTGGATTGGTATTATGAATGATAATTGTAAAATAATGGTAATATTCCTAATGCTTTTTGAAGGAATTTTATTTATCCATTTCCTGCATTGCAATTTTTACCATTTCGTCTGCTGCATTATACACTTGGTATTGCGCTGCAGCACCATACAATGCTTTTGCTAATTGTGCTTTGATGCGAGTGGTAATTAATTGTTTGTCGTTAGCATTAGCTAGGCAAATTGCAGTTATTCTATCTGCTGCACATCTTTTTTGTAAGTCGCCTAATATTTTAGTATCAACAGTATAATTTTTTATTAAATCACCTACAGCAGGAAATAGTTTTAGCTTTTCTTTATTGGCTACAAAATAGTCGTTTACAATTTCTGTTAAATAGCCAGTGCCTAAAACCTCACCTAAATTTTTAGAATATTTATTATCGTTTAATGGTACAAATACATCTGGAGATATTCCACCACCGCCATAAACTCTGCGGCCTCCCATCGTTTTATATACGGTTGTATCTTTAAATGTAATGCTATCTTTATTTACTAACTCGCCATGTTTGTATCTATCCATTACATCTTCCATATATAATTCTTTACCATGGCTATAATCTTTTTGAATACATCTGCCACTTGGTATGTAATAGCGTGCTACAGTTAAGCGCAGTGCGCCACCATTAGCTAATGGAAATTGCTCTTGCACCAATCCTTTGCCAAATGTTCTGCGACCCACCAATGTAGCTCTGTCGTAATCTTGCAATGCGCCACTCACTATCTCTGCAGCACTGGCACTTCCTTCGTCTATCAATACTACAATTTTACCTACTTCAAAAATGCCATCTTTGTATGCACTTAAAGTTTCACTTTTTCTGTCTCTGCCTTTCGTGTAAACAATTTTCTTTTTGCCTGCAATTAACTCATCTAATATTTGCACAGCTATTTCTAAAAATCCACCAGGGTTATCGCGCACATCTAACAATAATTTTTTCATGCCAGCGTTTTTTAGCAATTCCATATTTGCCATAAACTCTTTGTAGGTAGTAGCAGAAAAACGATTGATCTTCATATAGCCAGTTGTTGCGTTCATCATATAAGCAGCATCTATGCTATACATTGGTATTTTGCCTCGCGTTATAGTAATTTCATTGATGGCTTTATTATTGCGTAACAAAGTAATTTTTGCTTTGGTTCCACTAGCACCTCTTAATTTTTTTACTAAGGCTTCAGTACTTAATTTTTTACCAGCAATAATGCTGTCGTTTACTTTTATAAATTTATCACCAGTTTGTATACCTGCTTCTGCACTAGGGCCACCAGCTATTACACTAGTTACCATTAGCGTATCTTTCTGCAAAAAATATTCGATACCTATACCATCAAATTCTCCTTCTAAATCTTCGTCTACTCCTTTTAAATCAGCAGGTGTAATATATACACTGTGTGGGTCTAACTGCGATAATAAATTATCAATTGCTTTTGCTTCCACACTATCTGTGCCTACAGAGTCTACATAATTATTTTTTACAAGACTCATAATTTCATCTATCCTACCGCCGCCGCTATCTGTATTTTCGCCATGCAGCAATGTGCTTTTCATTTTAAAACCCAAAAACATGCCAATGCCAATGATTGCCGCATACAATATTGGGTTGTGTAAATTTATTTTTTTTTCTTGCTGCATCATTGTACAAATAAAGTGCCCAAAGGTAATTAGAAAAAATGTGTAGTACTGTGAATGTTTTTGTAAAATAAAAGGGGGATAAATTTTTATCCTTTCACAACTTCTTTAGCCCAACTATCTTTTAGCCCCACTGTTTTATTAAAAATCAAGTTTTCGTAAGTGCTATTTTTATCTAAACAAAAATATCCTAAACGCAAAAACTGAAATTTATCGGAAGCTATAGCCTTTGCTAATTCGTTTTCTATTTTGGCTTCTTTTACAATTTGCAAACTATTTTCGTTGATGTAATCTTTAAAATCGCCATCCTCTGCATTTGGGTTTTCTACTTTAAATAATCTATCATAGATGCGCACTTCAGCTGTTTTGCAGTTGTTGGCATCCACCCAATGTATTACACCTTTTGCTTTAATGCCACTTGTATCGCTGCCGCTTTTACTATTTGGCGCATAGGTGCAATGCACTTCTGTAATATTGCCATTGTCGTCTTTTGTAAAACCTGTACAAGTAACAATGTATGCACTTTTAAGTCTTACAGATAATCCAACGCCTAAACGGAAAAACTTTTTAGTTGGCTCTTCCATAAAGTCGTCTTGCTCTATATACAAGGTATTGCTGAATGATAAATTTCTTGTACCTGCATTTTCGTCTTCGGTGTTATTTTCTGTTGGCAATAATTCTGAATTGCCTTCTGGATAATTGGTAATAATTAATTTGATTGGGTCTAATACAGCCATTCTGCGTAAAGATATTTTATTTAAATGCTCTCTGACACAAAATTCAAGCAATCCAATATCTATTAATTTATCTCTTTTGCTAACACCAACTCTATCGCAAAACTCACGAATAGCTTCTGCGGTATAACCTCTGCGGCGCACCCCGCTAATTGTTGGCATACGAGGGTCATCCCATCCATCTACATGTTTTTCGTTTACCAATTGCAATAATTTTCTTTTACTCATTACTGTGTAATTGATATTTACTCTTGCAAATTCGTATTGCTTACTTGGGAAAATTTCCAGCTTTTCTATACACCAATCATACATGGCGCGATGAGGAATAAATTCTAAAGTACAAATGCTATGGGTAATATTTTCTATACTGTCGCTTTGCCCATGTGCAAAGTCGTACATTGGATAAATACACCATGCATCGCCTGTGCGATGATGGTGTGCATGTTTGATTCTGTAAATTAATGGGTCGCGCATAATCATATTCGGATGCGCCATATCTATTTTTGCACGCAATACTCTTTCTCCATCTGCAAATTCTCCAGCACGCATTTTCGCAAATAATTCTAAATTTTCTTCAACGCTTCTATCTCTAAATGGGCTATTGATACCAGGTGTATGCAAATCGCCTTTTTGCGCTGCTATTTGTTCGCTACTACTATCGTCTACATAAGCCAATCCTTTTTTTATTAAGTCTGTAGCAAAAGTATATAATTGTTCAAAGTAATCACTTGCATACAATTCATTAGCCCAATCAAAGCCAAGCCATTTAATATCTGCTTTAATGCTTTCTACATATTCTGTTTCTTCGGTTACAGGGTTGGTATCATCAAAACGCAAATTGGTTTTACCGCCAAACTTTTTAGCCAACCCAAAGTTTAAACAAATGCTACTACTATGCCCTAAATGCAAATAACCATTCGGCTCTGGTGGAAAGCGAGTTAAAACTCTACCATTGTGTTTGCCTTCCTGAATATCTTTTTCTATTATCTCTTCTAAAAAATTTAAACTTTTGTCGTCGTTTATTTCGTTTGTATGCATAGGGTGCAAAGGTAGGTTGAAAAAATAATAATAGCAGAATCGTTAAATAATTATAATTGAAAAAAACTTCATCTATATAATAAGCATCAAACAATAAATGAAATAATATTTGTTGGAATAGTTGTAATGATGGTGATTTGCTAATAAATATTGCGTTTTTTTTCAATGGTAAAAATCTAGAATAGAATTATCTCATGGCATTTTAGAAAATTAAATAGTGCTTGCAGCAGTCTGAAAAGCAGATGTTTTATAGCTAATAAACCTTTATTTTCTCTGGTGTTTTGGATAAATTTAGACTACAGATGATTAGATTTTTCGATTAGTGTATTCCAATATTTTTTTTACAATTATCACAAAACCAAATTTTTTCTTGGTCTACTTGTTTGATTTTTCCTCTTGCATCATTCATCATACATTTTTTATCAAAATTGCAGTGTACTAAACCAAGATTATGTCCAATTTCGTGTAAACAAACTTTAGTTACTCTATCGTAAAATTTATCTTTCGAAACATTTCTTTTTAATCTAAATGTGGATACAACACAAGTAACACCTGGCCGATACCCCAAACCAAAAATCCCCCACTCATGTATACTTCCTTTTTCACAAGCAATATCTTTTTCAGTGATAATAAGTAAATTTTCAGTGGACTTGTATTTTTTTAAAATTCTACTTGCTTCATATCTGGTTCTGCTATCAGCCAAAATTTCATTTGTAAAATTTACTTTTGGTTTAACTATACAGTTGAAACCATAAAATTGCTCAACAGATGATTTAATTACATTGATAACTTGTGTGGAAACTTCTCCCAATGGTTGAATGAAAATATTTTTTTGAGCTTGTAGTGTTAAACTTAAAAAAATTAAAAGTGATACGATTATTGGTTGCATACCACAAAGATAATCATCAAATTCTTAATATCGTTTTACAGATATTATTTATATAGAAAGTGCAGTTGACGATGCAAAAAAAT
Source organism: uncultured bacterium (assembly GCA_903921675.1). Lineage (GTDB taxonomy): Bacteria > Bacteroidota > Bacteroidia > Chitinophagales > Chitinophagaceae > CAIXQW01. Next base: position 12,207 of record CAIXQW010000116.1, read on the forward strand.
ACAGCAGCTAGATATTTTCTAAAGAAAAGAACTTTGACTTTTTTTGAAGGAACAATACCTGCCATAGATTTTTGCAGAGTGCATCCTGGCTATATTGTAGCATTGCCATAACTTCTTAAAGTTGAACCTTAAGTAAAAGATGTTACAATTCTTACCCCAAAGCATAAGAAATAGCAGTGCCGTAAGCAAGGCAGGCTATAAGCGATTACAAGAAGTGTTGGGGGTGTAAGGAAAGTATGATTTGAGAGGTACTTATCTAAATATTCCTCTTTTCTTCTTTTTTTCAAAAAATAAATTTACTTTTAGTCAACATATACGCGTAATGCCTCGTAAAGCATGACAGTAAAACCTTTAAATTTATTTTTTTATGAAAAATTATATCTCAATTTTGTTTGTGCTGTTGTTGTGTTGTTTTGGAAAATTTTCAAAAGCTCAGGTAACTATAAATAATATTACAACTACTATGCCCTCATGTTGGGGTTCTTGTAACGGGTCATTAAATATAAATGCAACCGGAAATGGAGGACTAACATATCAAATTAGTGGATATAATCCTCAGTCAAGTCCATTATTTGTTAGCTTATGCCCATCTATTTATACAGTTACTGTAACAGATGCAATGTCATTTACTGCTACTTCTACAATTGGGGTTTGGAATCCTAGCCAATTTACTATTTCTACTAGTTTAATTACACAACCGTCATGTACAACATTAGGATCTATTTGTTTTTATGGTTATGGAGGAGTGCTCCCTTATACATTTAATATTGGTCCAAATGTTGGCACATTATCTTCCAATTGTTTTAGTAACCTAACTCCAGGTTCTTATTCAATTATGGGGGTTGATGCAAATGGTTGTACATCATTTATTTCAGGAGTTACTATGAATAATTCTCCAACCCTTTCCGTTACAGGTTTTAAACTCACCGATTCCTCTTGCGCAGGCGGCCTCTCCAAAGCAAAAGTAAATGTTACAGGTGGTACACCGCCATACTCTTACTCTTGGAATACCAATCCAGTGCAAAACAATGATACTGCATTTAATATTCCAGCAGGTTCTTATACATGTACTGTTGTAGATAATGGTGGTTGTAACAATACTACAGTGGTGCATTTTCAAGGCAATAATCAATGGTATGTAGTAGCAGATACTATTTGTGTAAATGAGCAAGGGTATAGCTATCTAGCACAAAACTATGGCAATGCACCATTTGGTACAGGTACTACTGTGCAGCCTACTTTTGGTGCTGCGGTATATTCTAACGCAATTTTATTTACACCGCCTACTACTACTATCTATACTGTAACCGGCAGCACAGCTGGCTCTTGCCAAACACAAGCTACAGTTACAATTGTTGTTAAAAGTCTGAATAATGCAGCAAGCTTAGTAAGTACAGACCCTAATTGTGCAAATAGTCATGATGGCAATGTAGTGGTAAATGTTTCTCCCCCAAATCCTAATCTCGATTATTTTTGGAGTAATAATAGCAATAACAATACAGCATTTAATTTAAATTTAAATCCTGGACAATACAGTGTAATGGTAAGAGATAGCGCCATTAATGGTTGTATGATTTTAAAAGACACACTTGTGGCACTTGGCACAAATTGTGGCGATATTGTTGGTAAAATTGTATGGGATAGCAATGCCAATTGTGTGATGGATGCAGGTGAAATTGGTGTAGCAAATGCCAAAGTTGTGATTAACCCTGGTGGCTATTTTACGTATACTAATGGGGCTGGTAATTACTATTTTAATGGTGTAGCTTATGGAACTTATACATTAGTAAATACGCCAAATGCCATTTCTTTTTCTAATGCTTGTACCAATAATGTTGCCACTACCATCAATAGCGGCAACCCAGTAAGTACAGTTAATTTTTTAGATTCATTTAATAACACAGTGAACTATCATATTTACGAATTTGGACAATGCATGAGTTTTGCACAAGGTGTAGATTATAAATTTCTTACCTATGGTCATAATGTAATTGGTCAAACATTCCCTGCGCAAATATTTGCAGTGTTCGATTCTATACAGCAGTTTGCAAGTAGCGTGCCAGCAGCATCTAGCATTAGTGGTGATACTGTTTTTTGGAATGTAAATGTGGGGCCAAGTTTCAATCAAATAAAAATTAATTTTAATATTACTGGCTCTACACCAATTGGTACAGCATACCATGTAAATGCTGGCTATAGCAGTTACACTGGCACCGATTTAGATTCTACCAATAACAAAATAAACTTTACGGTATTTGCATGTGTATCTGCAGATCCAAATAATAAAGAAGTAAGTCCTGCTGGGCAATTAGCACAAGGCTATATTCCTAAAGAAGAAAAAACAATGAACTATAATATCAACTTTCAAAATACAGGTAATGCGCCTGCCGTAAATGTAGTAATTGTAGATACTATCAGTAGTAAGTTAGATATAAGTACCTTGCAAGTGCTTGGTGCTAGCCATTCTTATTTTGTAGAAATTAAAGACTCAATTGTAAAGTTTAAATTTCCTTTAATAATGCTTCCTGATAGCGTGTATGATGAACCTAATAGTCATGGGCATATTACCTATACCATCAAACAAAAACCAAATTTAAGTATTGGCTCTGTAATGAAAAACACAGCACATATTTATTTTGATTATAATACGGCAATAGTTACTAATACTACTACCAATACTATCTATGATCATTTATCTAACAACCCAACAGCCACATTCCGCAATACTAGCTGCAACTTGCCTTGTGGCAATGGTGCAATTGTAATGCAAAGCATTGGTGGTGTTTCTCCTTATAGTTATTCTATTACACCATCTTGTGGTAATACTACTGTAAATGGCAATCAAATTAATAATTTACTAGGTGGCACTTACACAGTGCAAACCATAGATGCAATAGGCAACTCATTGACGAATGTTTCCATCATTCAAAATCCAATACCAATTGTCTTAAACCTATCCACAACCCAACCTATTGGGCAACTAGGCAGTGCTAGTTTAGCACCTACTGGTGGCACCCCTCCTTACGATTACCTTTGGTTGCCAGGCAACTTTACAACAAGTAGTATTAGTGGTTTAGGTGCTGGAAATTATTCTGTAAATATTGTAGATGCCAATGGATGCTCTGATAGTACTAGTTTTATTTTGAATTATGCTACATCAATGCAAGATATGAAGGCAGGAGAATGGTTGCAGTTGTATCCTAATCCAGCCAATAATGCCTTGAACATAGAAGCCAATTTCCCATTACAAGTTATATTAATTTATAATCAACAGGGCCAAGTTGTAATGAAAGTAATTGCAGATCAAAACCAAAAAATAGCAATTCCTTTAACCCAACTTGCAAAAGGAATTTATACTATGCAAGTTGGCAAAGGAGATGTAAAAAGATTTACTATACAATAATACCTACTACTTTGTTTTTTTAAGAAGGGCTATGCAAATGGTTCTTCTTTTTTAATTTCAACTTAATTTTATGAATATTATAATGGATAATGTAACTTTAGCCTCTAAAAAATATTTAGTTTGAAAAAAATAGTTACGATTGTACTTTTTCTTGTTGCTTGTTTTCAAGCAAATGCTCAATTTAATTTTTTGAATGCATATGCAAGTGCCGAAAGTTGCACCGGAGCAGCTAATGGTAGTATTTGCTGGACGCTTACCGGAGGCACTTCGCCTTATTTTATAAATATACTTGGTACCACAACTCCTAATTCTTTTACTTGCGCCAATAATTTGTCTGCAATGACATATACAATTGTTGCAACAGATGCTACTTCGGCTTCTACATCTACAGTTGTAGTTGTTGGCACTAACAGCGCAATGCTAAAAATATTTGTAAACGATTCTACTGTGTGTGCTGGGGATTCTGTTACAATTAGTCCAATGTATACATCTAATGGCATTATAAATTCTAATGGATATTGCACACCAATTATTGCTAGCGATGCCAATGAAGATATTATAAATGTTTCTATAGGTAATATTAATAATTCTACATCTTGCACTTCTATTGGTGCTGCAGGTTCTATTGTCAATAAATATAATAATTATACTAATTTGGCTACTACTATTTCTCCATCAGTTCCATTACCTTTTAGTATAACAGTTGGTAATTGTAATAGTGGTGCCGGTACTAATAATAGCACTGCAATTTATATCGATTATAATGCAGATGGAGATTTTAATGATTTAGGAGAACAAGCATATTTAAGTACTTCGTCATCTGCTGGTTCGCATGTAGAAACAGGCACTATTTATCCGCCAAATATTTTGCAAAGTGGTGTTTCTAGAATGCGTATTGTAAATCTAACAGGGGCTCCAAGTGTACTTAATAGTTGTGGAAGTTTTGCATATGGAGAAGTAGAAGATTACACTGTGTTTTTTAATATAACGCCAATGAATATTTACTGGACAGATGGAACCTTTGGATCATCCGATACTGCTGTTACTGCCTATCCTAGTGCAACTACTGTTTATACACTTACTGTAGATTATGGCTATGGATGCTTAGACTCTGCAACTACTATAGTTACTGTTTTTGCACAGCCAATTGTAAATGTTTTTACAAATAATATTACTTGCCCAAATGCAAATTTACAAGCAATTGTAACTAATGGTACATATCCATTTGTGTATACTTGGTTGCCAGGTAATACATCTACACAAAGTATAACAAATCTAAGCAATGGTGTATATACATGTAATATAGTGGATAGTAATTCTTGCAAAGCTACTACTACATATAGCTTTACAGCAAGCACACCCATTAGTGCATCTCCTACTAAAACAGATGTAAAGTGCTTTGGAGATAGTACAGGTGCGATTGCTTTAGGTACTATTGGTGGCCTTGGTCCTTACACTTACACATGGACTCCTTCTGTTGCAAGTGGCGCATCCCCTACAAATATTCCTGCAGGCACCTATCAAGTACAAATTACAGACGCAAATGGATGCATTTATGCAACAAGTGTAATTATTACGCAACCAAATGCTAAATTAGAAATTATTCTTACTAGTACAAATGCAACAGCCTTTGGTGCTGCAGATGGTACTGCAAAAGTAATTGCTAGCGGCGGCACTGTTCCATATCAATTTTTATGGGCACCTAATGGTAAAACTAGCGATACTATGAATGGTGTTATTGCAGGCACTTATACAATAACTGTTACAGATAATAATGGTTGCACATCTGTTGGTGCAGTAATTATTTCTCAACCAAACGGAATAGCTGAGTGGAATAAATTATATAATTTACAAGTTGCGCCAAATCCTAGTAGCGATTACATCAATATTAATAGCCAAGTTACCATTTCTAATTTAGAGATATTAAATGTACAAGGCCAATTGGTGCAAAGCCAAACTGCAAATAGCAAGCAAATAAAATTGCAAATTGGGCAATTGCCAAATGGTATTTATTTGTTGAAAGTAAATGGATTAATTGCAAGAAAAATAGAATTGAGGAGGTAGGATGAAATATTTACTTCTAAATAATTGGATACTTTCAATAAAATATTGATTCCTGTATTATTTGGATTGTGTTCTGGAAGGAAGGAATAAATGCTTACATGCTGTGATGCAATTCCCCCAATAAAATATTTGTAATAAGATGTTAGATGAGAAGTATTTTATATTTGCATTTTCTGCATTAGGTTTTGCATGGTATAGAATTGTAAAAAACAAAGATGTAGTTTTAATCATTGGAGTTTTTTATCAAATATTATTCGTACTTATACTAATGGGTAAAAATTATAACCAATTTACAGTTATTAGAAATTATATTTCTAATAATGAATTAGAGACTATTAAAAAATATCAAATTGATAGAGGGATTGGTTATAGTAGTTGGTGTAGAAATTTTACATAGTTTGAAAATGTAAGGTGGATAAATTCGCCAATTAAAAACGCATTGGCAATTTTATCAAAAAAAAGAGGCTGCAATAAAACAGCCTCTTTCCATAAAAAGATTAGTAATTGATTATTTCAACACACTAAATTGGGTGTGTAGATTTTTACCATTATTGCTTTTGGCAGATATAAAATAGCTGCCATTGTTAAGGTTTGTTACAGAAATTGCTTCCTTGCCTTTAACTGTTTGTGTTAATACTTTTTTACCAAAAACATCAAATACATTTACAGTCCAAGTGCTATTATCTAGCTGTAAATAAAATGCATCTTTTGTAGGGTTTGGGTACAAAGCTAATTGCTCTTTGCTGATATTTTGCACAGCCATTGGGTCTACAAAATTTATTGAAAATGGATCATTTTGCTTTTTATTAATAGCTTGTGTTGCACAAAAAGTATCTTTGCAAGTGCCATTGCTTACCATTAAGCAAAGTAAATAATTACCAGCCGCAGCATAAGTATGTGATGGTGCAAATCCTGTAGAAGAATCACCATCACCCCAATACCAAAGGTATGATAAACCAGAACCAGTGCTTGCATTATAGCCTAAATAGGTATGTGGAGCAGAGTTCATAGAATCTGGCACTATATAATACGATGCAGAACAACTTGGCAAATTGTTGGCATTAGTAATTAAAACAGAATCGCAAGTAGTATAAGTACATCCACCACTAATTACAGAATCTACAACTGTTACGCATACTACATAAGCGCCATTGTTATTGTAGGTAGTAGTAACTGTTTGCCCATAGGCTGCAGTGCCATTGCCCAAAGACCAACTAAAGGTTTGATTAGCATTTGGTGCATTTGGCGTAGCAGTTAGTGTTGCCGCACCTCCAGGGTTGTAAGTAATAGAAATGGTACAAGCACATGGAGATTGCGCATTGGCAAACATGGCAAATAGCGTTGTAAAAATGGTAATTAGTAAATTTTTTTTCATTATTATTTTATTTTGTTGCGTAAATATATAGATTATTTTGTTGGATAGATAATGGGATTTGATTTTTTATACATAACAACCCTTAACTTTTTTATATTGACATTTAAAAAATGCACAATGGCATACTCGAAAATACTTGCAAATAGAATCAGTAATTATTTTGCTTTAAACTTTTCAATTGCTTTTCTAGTAAAATCACTTAGCACCAATCTGCCACTCATTGCAGCTCTTTCTGCTAATAATTTATCCCAATTTTCTGTACCTTCCCAAAAAACCTTTTTTAATTCTTGCATAGCTTGCGGGCTGCTATGAGCAAGCCTGTCGGCCAATGCATTTACAGCATCATCGCATTCCTCAATTGTTGTATACATTTCGCTGTAAATATTTTGTCGCTTTGCCCAACCAGCTGTTCTCCACTCAGTAGCATCCATTGCCAATGCAGTATAACCATTCTTGCCAGTCTTTCTTTCTACTGCAGGGCCAATTACAAATGGACCTATGCCAATTGCTAATTCGCTTAATTTAATACTAGCAGCTTCTGTTGCAATTGCATAGTCGCAAGCGCATGCTAAGCCTACCCCGCCGCCTACAGCCTTGCCATGTATTCTGCCAATCACAAATTTATGACTCTTACGTATGGCATTAATTACATTGGCAAACCCACTAAAAAATTGTAAACCTTCAGCTTCTGTTTTTATACTCATCAGCTCATCAAAGCTGGCACCTGCACAAAAAGCACCGTTACCTGCACTACGCAATACTATTACATTGTAAGATTGATTGCTACCAGCATCATTGATTGCTTTGGCCAAATCATTCAGTATTTTAGAAGGTAAACTATTGCTCTGTGGATGATAAAATTCTATAGTTGCTATACCATGGTCATGCTCTGTTTTTACATAACCCTCTTGATGATTATTCATTATCTATTTTTTTCTTGGTTCAAATATAGTAATTCTTTACATGGTGTTTATTCTTTTATATTTATTTTTCATAGAAACAAATTAATTTGCATCCATAAAATAAAATGACACGAGAAGAGTTTTCTAAAATTGCACCTAGTATTCCTCATCAGCCAGGAGTATATAAGTATTTCAATGCAGAAAACACCATTATTTATATAGGTAAAGCAAAAGATTTGCGAAAGCGCGTATCCAATTATTTTGCAAAAACAATTGTGCATCGTAAAACCAGATTGTTGGTAGAGCAAATTTATAAATTAGAATTTACAATTGTAGCTACAGAACAAGATGCATTGTTGTTAGAAAGTAGTTTGATTAAACATTTTCAACCACGTTATAATATCGACTTAAAAGACGACAAAAGCTATCCACATATTGTAATTAAAAACGAACAATTTCCGCGTATATTTTTTACCAGAAAAATAATAAAAGATGGTAGCACTTATCTTGGCCCTTATGTAAATTTTATAAAGGTGCGCGAATTGCTAGAAGTAATCAAGCAAAGTTTACCAATTCGTACTTGCAGCCTTCCACTTACAGAAGATGCAATAGCCAAAGGGAAATTTAAAGCTTGTTTAGAGTATCATATTGGTAATTGTAAAGCGCCTTGTATTAATAAACAAAGTAAGGAAGAATACAATTGGTATGTACAGCAAATAAAGGAAATTCTAAAAGGAAAATTAGGCGATATTAAAAAAGTGTATTTAGAAGAAATGAAAGCGCTTGCTGCAGATATGCAGTTTGAAAAAGCAAATTTATTAAAAGAAAAACTACAATTTTTAGATCAGTACACAAGCAAAAGTGTAATAGTAAGTACTAAGATAGACAATGTAGATGTAGTATGTATAAGAAGCACATCAGAGCAAGCTGTAGTGAATTTTATGGTCGTTTTTAATGGCACTGTAGTACATAGCAAAACATTGGTAATAGAAAAAAAATTAGAAGAACCCGACGAAGAAATTTTAGCAACAGCATTGCCTGTTTTGCGAGAGCAATTTAGCAGTACTAGTAAGGAAATTATTAGCGAATTGGAATTTGAATTAATTGGCATTGATGCAAGTATTACCATTCCTAAACTTGGGGATAAGAAAAAATTATTAGAATTAGCCGATCAAAATGTAACCTATTTTATTTCAGAATTGCGCAGGCAAAAAACATTGCTATTAAACCAAAGTGGCGAATATGCAAAGGTGGTTTTGCAAGAAATAAAAGACAAGTTAAGATTGAAAGAATTGCCAACACATATTGAGTGTTTTGATAACAGTAATTTTCAAGGTAGTTTTCCTGTAGCAGCAATGGTATGTTTTAAAAATGGAGAGCCGTTCAAAAAAGAATACCGACATTTCCATGTCAAAACAGTAGAAGGCATCAACGATTTTGCTAGCATGACAGAAATTGTTTTTCGGAGATATAAGCGATTATCAGAAGAAGGAAAACCATTGCCGCAGCTCGTAATAATCGATGGCGGGAAAGGGCAACTTGGTGCAGCTTTAGACGCATTAAAACAATTAGATTTAATTGGCAAAATGGCTGTGGTAGGTCTTGCAAAAAATATCGAAGAAATATTTTTTCCAGGAGATAAAGAAAGTCTGCAATTGCCTTATTACAGCGAAGGCCTAAAATTAATTACTCGTATCCGCGATGAAGTACATCGCTTTGGTATTACATTCCACAGAGATACACGCAGCAAAGGAGTTATTAAAAATGAATTAGAAAGCATCAAAGGAATAGGAGAAAATACCGCTACACAATTATTGAAAAAATATAAAAGCATTAAAAAAATAAAAGAATTAACACAACGCGAAATTGCTGGAATAGTAGGTACTGCCAAAGCAAGAATTATTTTTGAGGCTTTGCACATATTTGAGGAATAGTATGAAATAAAATAGAAACCCTTACCTTTGCTTTGCATTTCAAAGTACTTCAGCATTATGGCAAACCAAGATAATTTACAATATTTTCTGCACATTCTCAGAATGATGGAAAACAGTAATCGCTTCATAAGCCTTAGTGGAAAAAGTGGGGTTGAAGTAAGATAGAAATAAATAAAAACAAAACTTCCAAAATAAAAATTCCAAATCCCCAATCCTAATTCGTAGATACAAAAAATGAATCCCATTCTTCACTTAAATAAATTGTTTGATAGTAGAGTTCGATTAGGCATTATGAGTGCATTAATAGCAAATGAAGAAGTAAGCTATAACGAGTTGAAAGAATTGCTGGATGTAACAGATGGTAATTTAGCCAGCCACACGAAAGCACTACAAGTAAATAAATTCATTAAAGTAAACAAAAGGTTTATCGGCAGAAAAACTAATACAACTTATCAAATTGCAAAGCATGGCGACAAAGCTTTTCGTGCTCATTTAGATGCATTAGAAGTAATGATAAAAGGAGTGGGGTAGCATGTAAATTACCTAATTTGCTAATTGATTAATTAATTACCTTTGTGCCTTATGAATTTATCCCTATACGGAAAACACGCATTAATTTGTGGTAGCACGCAAGGTATTGGTCTTGCAATTGCTAAAGAGTTGGCAGAACTTGGTGCTAATTGTACTTTACTTGCACGTAATGCAGAAGCATTAGTTACAGCAGTGGAAAGCTTGTCGAAATCGGAAACACAAACACATGATTTTTTAGTTGCAGATTTTACAAATAACGAAGAGGTAATTACCGCAGTAAAAAATCTAGTTGTAGAAAATCCAATTCATATTTTAATTAATAATACTGGCGGTCCTCCAGCAGGTGCAATTGCCAATGCAACACCACAAGAATTTTTATTTGCTTACAATTTACACTTAATCAATAATCACAATATTGCTAGCATTGTTTTAGATGGCATGAAGCAATCTGGCTTTGGTAGAATTATTAATGTAATTAGCACGAGTGTAAAAATTCCTTTAGCTAATTTAGGAGTAAGTAATACCACAAGGGCAGCAGTTGCGGCATGGGCAAAAACCTTAGCTGCAGAAGTAGCCAAGTTTGGTATTACAGTAAACAATGTTTTGCCTGGCGCTACTAATACAGTGCGCTTATCCAATATTATTAGCAATAAAGCCAATAAAACAAATTCTACCACAGATAATGTAAGTGCCGAAATGATGCACGAAATTCCAATGGGGCGTTTTGGCGAAGCACAAGAAATTGCAGCAATGGCAGCGTTTCTTGCATCCCCAGCAGCTAGCTATGTTACAGGGCAAAGTATTTGTGTAGATGGCGGCCGAACAGGATCTATTTAAATTACTTTCAACTTTTAAAATCGAACTAATAAACTGTAAACAAAAACAAATGTAACAATGAATCTAATAGATTTTTCTACAATAAATAATTACATAGGTGGGCAATGGCTTGCTCCAAGCAATGGAAAATATTTTGACAATATCAATCCTGCCACTGGGCAAGTAATTGGGCAAATTGCAAGTAGTGATGAAGCAGATGTGCAATTGGCTGTAGCTGCTGCACAAGCTGCATTTCCTATGTGGAGTGTAACAAGTGCAGAAGATAGATTTACAATTTTAAATCGCATTGCTACATTGATAGATGAAAATCTAGAGGCTTTGGCAATGGCAGAGTGTATTGATAATGGCAAACCATTATGGCTTTGCAAAAAAGTAGATATCCCTCGCGCTTCATCTAACTTTAGATTTTTTGCTACAGGCATTATGCATTTTTCTGCAGAAAGTCATTGCATGGAGGATAAGGCCATCAATTATACAGTTCGTCAGCCGATTGGAGTAGTTGGTTGCATCAGCCCATGGAATTTACCTTTATATTTATTTACTTGGAAAATTGCACCTGCATTAGCTGCCGGTAATTGTGTAATTGCAAAGCCAAGCGAAGTAACTCCAGCCACTGCTTTTTTATTGACAAGAATTTGTGCAGAGGCAGGATTGCCTGCAGGGGTATTGAATATTTTGCATGGCAATGGAACAGATTGTGGCGCCGCAATTGTAGCGCATAAGGATATCAAAGCTATTAGCTTTACTGGTAGCACAAGAGCAGGTGAGCATATTGCAAAAACTGCTGCGCCAATGTTTAAAAAATTATCATTAGAGCTTGGCGGAAAAAATCCTGCCATTGTATTTGCAGATTGCGATTGGGAAAAAATGATTCGCACAGTAGTGCAAAGTAGCTTTAGTAATCAAGGACAAATTTGTTTATGCGGTAGTAGAGTTTTGGTACAAGATACTATCTATGAAAAATTTAAACTAGAATTTATAGAGCGCGTAAAAAAACTAACTGTTGGCAATCCATTAGTTGAAACTAGTAAACAAGGCGCTGTAGTTAGTGAAATGCATTTCGAAAAAATATTGAATTGTATTGCAATAGCTAAAGAAGAAGGAGGCAAAATTTTATTAGGTGGCAATGCAGTGCAATTAGATGGCGAAAATAAAAATGGTTTTTTTGTTGCACCTACTATTATCGAAAATTTAGGGCCAAATTGCAGAACTAATATGGAAGAAATTTTTGGACCAGTAGTTACATTGCAATCTTTTAGCACAGAAGAAGAAGCATTGGCTTTGGCTAATGCTAGCGAATATGGCTTAGCTGCCACTATTTGGACGCAAGATATAAGCCTTGCCAATAGAATGGCATTGAAAATTAAATGCGGTATCATCTGGATTAACTGCTGGTTGCTTCGCGATTTGCGTACTCCATTTGGTGGTATGCAAAATAGCGGAGTAGGCCGGGAAGGAGGCTGGGACGCTTTGAAGTTTTTTACAGAAACAAAAAATGTATGCATAGAAATATAATAGAATAATTTAAAACAATCCAACAATCTCGAGGCAAGTTCAGGACAGACAATAGAACAATAAACAATTCAACAATTCATCAATTCCGAGGCAAGCTCAGGACAGGTAATTCAACAATACATCATTATAACAATTCATCAATTAACAATATATCAATCCAACAATACATCAATATGGAGAACAATATCATTAATACCGCAAAAGCAGCCGCACCAGTTGGCTTATATCCACATGCGCGCAAAGTAGGTAATTTATTATTTTTAAGTGGCATAGGCCCTCGTGTAGCTGGCACCGATGAAATACCAGGACTAACTCGCGATAAATTTGGCAACTTTATTTCTTTCGATTTTGAAGCACAATGTCGCAGTGTGTTTGAGAATGTGAAAATAGTTTTAGAAGAAAGCGGCAGCAAATGGGAAAACCTTGTAGATGTGACTGTTTTTTTGGTAAATATGAATCGCGATTTTCAAACCTACAATAGGTTATATGCTGAGTATTTTGCATCTGCTATGCCATGCAGAACCACTGTAGAAATAAATAGCTTGCCTTCGCCAATTGCAATAGAGTTGAAGTGCATTGCAACAGTGTAGTAAATTTAGGTATTTACCGCTTATCAAATTTTAGCATTTCTAACACAAAAATTTATTGTACTTTTATCTTTTAAAAAATTAAATAATGAGTAATTACTATCAAAACACACCATTAGGTTACGAGCAAGATAATTTATTAACCGATACTCCAGTAGCCTCTAAAACATTTTTAGCGAATGTATTTTTATGGATGTTTGTAGCACTAGCTATTTCTGCTACCACAGCGTTTTTGTTTTCAAGCAATATGGATGCAGTGGCTGGCTATCTTGCATCTGGAGGTAAAATATTAATTTATGCTATTATGTTTGCTCCTCTCGCATTTGTGCTTGTAATGAATTTTGCATACCACAGATTATCCATGCCAGTACTTGCATTATTATTTGTAGCTTATTCTATAATCAATGGTATTAGTTTTAGTTTCTTAACCTTAATTTACACTTCTTCATCTATAGTATCTTGCTTTGCAGCTGCATCTGGCATGTTTGCATTAATGGCTATCATGGGTTACAAAACCAAGCAAGATCTTACAAGCTTTGGCAGATTGATGATGATGGGATTGATAGGTATTGTAATTGCTTCTATTGTAAATTGGTTTATGCAAAGTGATGCAATGGGTTATATTATTGGCATTATTGGCGTTGCCGTATTTACAGGTTTAACAGCTTACGATGTGCAAAAATTAAAAAATATTGGTAATGGAATAGATGCAAATGGCAATGCAATGGGCATAGTAGATACCAAAAAATATGCAATCATTGGTGCATTAAGTTTATACTTAGATTTTGTAAACCTTTTCTTGATGTTGCTGAGAGTATTTGGCGGCAAAAAAAACTAGTGTAAAATATAATTATCATAAAAAAATCGCATTAGTGTTTCTAATGCGATTTTTTTATGCCTTGTGCCTAGTTTGCGTCAACCTGCTAAATCTGCTTGGAAATTATGCAAATCTATCCCAATATCCCTAATACTTTTTCTATCCTGCTTTTTGATTCTTCCTTGCCTATTCTGCTAGCTATTTGAAATACTGTAGGGCCATATTTAGCACCAACCAGCATAATGCGCATTGGCAATTGCAATTCGCCAACTTTGATATTTTTTTCTGTTGCCAAATTTTTAAAATACTCTTCAATATTCTCTGCACTCCAATCTGAAATTTTATCAGTTGAAGCAATAAATTCTGTAAAGAAATTTTTCTTATCATCATTCCATTTTAATTTTATACTATCTATATCTATTGCTATTGGAGCTTCAAAAAAGTATCGTGCTTGTGGTATAAATTCTGGCAATAATCCACACCTTTCTTTTACTAATTCGCAAACTGCTAAAAAGTAATCTTCGTTTTTAATGTCTATATTTTCTGTGGCAAATAATGGTTTTACAAATTCATTTATTTGCGCTGCATCCATTTTTTTAATCCACTCCTGATTGTACCATTTTGCTTTTTCGTAATCGTATTTTGCACCACCTTTGTGTACTCTGCCCATGTCAAATTTCTTTATCATTTCTGCTAAAGAAAATATTTCCTGATCTGTACCATCATTCCATCCAAGCATTACCAAAGTGTTTAAAAAGGCCGAAGGTAAAAAACCAATATCATCATAGCCTCTTGCTGTGCCATTTATATCTGTCCATTTTTTTGCAAACACAGGAAAACCTAGTCTTTCTCCATCTCTTTTGCTTAATTTTCCATTGCCATCAGGTTTTAAAATTAATGGCAAATGAGCCCAGTTTGGCATATCGTTTTCCCAACCTAAATATTTCCAAAGCAAAATGTGTATTGGTGCACTAGGCAGCCACTCTTCACCTCTAAAGGCATGTGTAATATTCATCAAATAGTCATCTACTACTACTGCTAAATGATATGTAGGCATGCCATCTGCTTTCACCAATACTTTATCGTCTAGCAAATTTGTATCAAAACTTACTTCATGTCTTATCATATCTGTAAAAGTTACCAATTCGTTTTCTGGCATTTTGATGCGCACTACATACCTTGTGTTTACATCTAGCAATGCTGTTGTTTCTTGTGCAGATAAGGTCAATGAATTTTTCATAGTCATTCTTACCTTAGCATCGTATTGTGGGTTTGGATTGGTCTCACTACGATGCGCATTACGCATAGCTTCTAAATCTTCCGGTGTGTCAAATGCATAATACGCATTACCGCTTTTTATCAATTGCAAAGCATATTGCATATACATTTCTTTTCTTTCGCTTTGGCGATACGGTGCAAATTGTCCTCCTTTAGCTGGGCTCTCATCTGGTTCTATACCGCACCAGGTAAGTGTATCATTAATGTATTGCTCGGCACCTTCTACAAATCTTGTTTGGTCTGTATCTTCTATACGTAATACAAATTGTCCATTGTGCTGTTTGGCATACAAATAACTAAATAATGCGGTGCGCACACCACCTAAATGCAAGCCTCCTGTTGGGCTTGGTGCAAATCTTGTTCTTACTATTTTACTCATTGATGCAGCAAAATTATCATCATTCCATCACTTTCGGCTTACTAATTTTACAAATCCACAAATTATTTTATAAAATATTTCGTTTTCTTATCAACCAATCAATAAATCATTTGCAGCTTTCATTACAAAAATGGTCTTTTGGACATTTTCCTTTTACTTTGCAATTGCCCACTATGCGGAATTATTTAGTAAAAACACCTCGTTTATTAAAAGCTGTTTACAACAGTTGTATTTGGCATGTAAATAATAATGCAAATAGCGTATATCTTACTTTTGATGATGGCCCACATCCTACTATTACACCTTTTGTTTTAGATGTATTAAACAAATACAATGCTAAAGCCACTTTTTTTTGTATTGGAAAAAATGTAATAGAAAATCCAGAAATTTATCAACGCATTATTAGTGAAGGGCATGCCATTGGCAATCATACACATAATCATTGCAATGGATGGAAGGTCGATAGCTTAGAGTATATTGATAATATTACCCAAGCAGCTAATTACATTCAAAGCAATTTATTTAGGCCGCCTTATGGTAGAATTACTGCTAGTGAAATAAAAGGAATTTATAAAAACAATCCTGATATGAAAATTGTAATGTGGGATGTACTGACCGGAGATTTTGACATAAACTTGACCCCTGAAAAGTGCTTGAAACATGCCGTAAATAGTACCAAACCGGGCAGTATCATTGTGTTTCATGATAGCGAAAAAGCATTTAAAAGATTAGAATATACGCTGCCAAGATTTTTAAAACATTGCCAAGAAAATGGTTGGCAATTGAAGAAGTTGAACTATTAGGTTAGATTTAATAATTTAGACTTTCGATTTTTATTGCGTTTTACTATGTATGGCTATCCATCTTAAATCATATTCGTATTCAATCTATTCATCTTACATCTATTAATCTATTTTATCTTTGCCCCATGATAGATACACATGCACATATTTATGATGTGAAATTTAATGAAGACAGAAATGAAGCAATACAAAGAGCTAAAGATAATGGTATCACAAAAATTTTAATGCCAAACTGTGCAGAAGAAACAATCCAGATGATGTTGGATTGCGAAACTGATTTTCCTGGTATTTGCATACCAATGATGGGCTTGCATCCATGCTATGTTATAGATACCAATGCAGAACATGAATTAGAATTAGTAAATAAATGGCTTGGTAAGCATAAATTTTGTGCTGTTGGTGAAATAGGTTTAGACTACTATTGGGACACTACGTTTATAGAAGAGCAAAAAAAAGCATTTCGCTATCAAATAGAGCTAGCCTTGGCATACCAACTACCAATTGCAGTGCATAGCAGAGATAGCACTGCCGATTGTATAGCCATTATTAAAGAGTACATTCCACAAGGATTAAAAGGTGTTATGCATTGCTTTAGTGGCAATTTGCAAGAAGCGCAAACTCTTGTAGATATTGGGTTTTACTTAGGTATTGGCGGTGTTTTAACTTACAAAAAAAGCGGATTGGATCAAATTGTAAAACAAGTTCCATTGTCTAATATTATTTTAGAAACAGATGCACCATACCTTGCGCCAGTTCCTTTTAGAGGCAAGCGCAATGAACCTGCCTACACTCAGCAAATTGCACAATGTTTAGCAGACACGCTGCAAATGCCTATTGCCAAAGTAGATGCAGTTACTACCCAAAATGCAATCAATTTATTTGATTTAAAACAGTAACTGTTAAAATTTGAAAACAAAAAAAATTTATTTTAATAGGAAAATGCTTATTTTAATTGAATTTTATTACTTTTACCTCTCAACTTATTAATAAATACAGCATAAAGTAAAATAAATTAAATGGTTATTCTTTGGTAAAATGAATAATACACTTATATTTGCTATGCTCAAAAATAGTTAGTTTATCATAACATGGGAAATATAAAAGCAATACACGGAGTAATTGGCGGTTTAGCCATTTTCTTTCTCGCATCATGCGGGCAAACACAATCTGCCAATTTAGTTTCTAGCAAAACTGGATGGAATTATAACGACCCAAAATTGGGTGGTTATGAAGTTACCCAATGGCAAGGTCAGTTAACTCCTCCGGGAATGACCTTTATTGAAGGTGGTAGATTCACAATGGGACAGACAGAAGAAGATTTATTCCAAGAAGATAATAATACGCCACATAATGTTACTGTTTCTTCATTTTATATGGATCAAGCAGAGGTAGCAAATGTTGATTATCGTGAATATATCTATTGGATTACACGCGTTTATGGTCAAGATTATCCAAACTTGATATACAGTGCATTGCCAGATACCACTTGTTGGAGAAAAGGATTACAATATAATGAACCTTTAGTAGAGCATTATTTCCGCGAAGCTGGATATAATTACTACCCTGTAGTAGGAGTTACTTGGAAACAAGCAAACGACTATTGTGCATGGCGCACAGACCGCGTTAATGAGTTAATCTTAATTAAAGCTGGTTATCAAAAGAAAAATGCTACGCAAACGGCAGATGAAAACTTTACTACTAAAGCATACACAGGTGGTCAATACCTTGGTGCCGTTGGTATTAAAAGAAGAGATTTAGATCCTACAGGAGCTGGTTTTAGAACAATTCGTCAAGAAGATGGATTATTGTTGCCAGAAGTACGTCTCCCAACAGAAGCTGAATGGGAATATGCAGCTTTAGCATTGGTAGGTAATAACCCTGATCCAGATACTAAACGTCGTCGTGGAGAGGAAGTTGTTACGGACCGTCAAGTTTATCCTTGGGGAGATAATAATAGCACTCGTGAAGGTTTAAGAAATCAATATCAGGGAGAGCAATTGGCTAACTATCAGCGTGCTGGTGGAGATTATGCTGGTGTTGCTGGTGGTTTGAATGACCATGCTTTTATTACTGCACCAGTATATAGTTACAAACCAAATGCGTTTGGCTTATATAATATGGCTGGTAATGTAAGTGAGTGGGTGATGGATGTATATAGAGCAGATGCGCCAACAGATCAAGGTTTAAATCCATTTCGTGGAAATGTATTCACAAAATACAGAGCTTTAGAAGATGGTACTTTAGATGAAAAAGATAGTCTTGGTAGATTATCTCAAGATTTAGTTACACAAAATGAATTAGCAGATAAATATGTAGATTACAGATGGGCCGACCAACGTGGTAGAGATGATGATGATTCAACAGCAAGTGAATTTAAATATACAAATCAAAACACTGATGAGAGTCAATCAAAACTTGGTTCCACTTTGGTTAATAATGATGCACACGTAGTAAAAGGTGGTAGTTGGAATGATCGCGCATACTATTTAAGCCCTGGTACTCGTCGTTATTTCCAAGCTCGTCATTCTAGTAGTACAATTGGTTTCCGTTGCGTATGCGATAGGATAGCTGGTCCTACTATTGGTAGCCATGCAGGTAATTATTTCAACGGAAAATCTAAGCGATAATTATACATAAAAAATAATCATGAAGCGTTATCAGAAATGGTAACGCTTTTTTTTTTGCTAAATATGTGTAGTAAATTAGTTGTTTCATGATTGAAGATGGTATAATACCGGACGGATATTTTTGGTGAAAATATTGGATTTAGTATTCCAATTGAATAATAGATGGGCTATTCATTTTTTCACATTTCTATTACTTACCTTTGCAAAAATAGTTTGATTATTATATGATATTACCAATAGTGGCTTATGGCAGTTCTATTCTTAGGCAAGTATGCAAACCAATTGATGCCAACTACGAAGGATTGCAAGAGTTAATTGCAGACATGTGGCAAACCATGTACAATAGCAATGGAGTAGGGCTTGCAGCTCCACAAATCAATCGTGGCATCCGTGTGTTTATGATAGACACTATACAAATAGTAGAAGGTGCAGAAGATGATGAAGAAAGAGAAGAATTGAAAAACGAAAAACCTCGCAAGCAATTATTTATCAATGCACAAATAGTTGCTGAAGACGGCGAGCCATGGGCTTACAATGAAGGCTGTTTAAGTATTCCTAAACTAAGGGCAGATGTAATGCGCAGTGAATCCGTTACGCTTCAATATCAAGATGAAAATTTTGTAGAACATACTGATACTTTTGATGGCATTACAGCTAGAGTTATACTGCACGAGTATGATCATATAGAAGGTAAATTATTTATTGATAGATTGAAACCATTAAAACGCAAAATGATTGGAGGAAAGCTTGATGCTATTGCAAAAGGGAATGTAAAAATGGGTTACAGAATGATATATCCTAAATAGTTTTAGGCTAGCTTTATTTGTATTGGTTTTAATAGAATTTGTTTAATAACTTAATAGTTGTAGTTTTATTTTTTATGTCGCAACAACAACAAGAACGCCTATCTGTATTTGATATTTTTAAAATAGGTATTGGTCCTAGCAGTTCTCATACATTAGGGCCATGGAGGGCTGCTGAACAATTTATTCAATTGCTAAAAAGCAAAAATGTGCTACAGCAAGTTACCAATATTAAAGTGCTATTGTATGGTTCTTTGGCGAAAACAGGTGTTGGACATGGCACAGATATAGCGGTGCAACTTGGTTTATGTGGCTTTGATCCGGTTACTTTTGATGTAGATGCTATAGATTCTACAATTGCAGCTATTACAACCAATCACACAATCAGTATCAACCAAGAAATAGAAATTGAATTTAATCCAAGTGTAGACATAGTATTTTTAAGGAATGAAAGTTTACCGTTTCATCCAAATGCATTAACCCTTTGTGCTACTATAACAGAAGCTGCTATTGCACAAACATATTATAGTATTGGCGGTGGTTTTGTAGTAGCAGAAAACGAAAATAAATCCAATTTAGAGCAGATTGATTTACCTTTTCCTATAGATAATAGCCAAGACTTATTGTACAATTGTATGAAAACAGGCCTAGGTATTCATGGTATAGTTTTGGAAAATGAAGCTACTTGGCGCACCGAAAAAGAAACAAAAGAAGGTGTACTGAAAATTTGGCACACCATGCGCGATTGTATATACAGAGGTGCACATATTGGTGGCGAATTGCCTGGAGGCTTGCATGTAGTGCGCAGGGCAAAAAGCTTGAATAATAAATTATTAAAAGGTAAAAGATATGCCGACTTTGCAGAGTGGATGGTACAAATACAATCTGGTGGGCAACAATTTCAGTATATATTAGATTGGGTTAGTTGCTTTGCATTAGCAGTAAATGAAGAGAACGCAAGCTTTAGCCGAGTTGTTACAGCACCTACAAACGGTGCCGCTGGAGTAATTCCTGCAGTGCTTCTGTATTATATTATTTTTTGTGATGGCAATGATGAAGAAAAAATTATCCAATTTATTTTAACAGCTAGCGAAATAGGGTGCATTTTTAAAAAAGGAGCAACTATTAGTGCTGCAATGGGAGGTTGCCAAGCAGAAATTGGTGTAAGTAGTGCCATGGCTGCAGCAGCACTTTGCGAAAGCCTTGGAGGCACACCGCGCCAAGCATTAATGGCTAGTGAAATAGCTATGGAGCATCATCTAGGACTTACATGCGACCCTGTTGGCGGATTAGTGCAAGTGCCATGCATAGAGCGTAATACAATGGGGGCTATTAAAGCAATTACAGCCTGCCAATTGGCAATGCAGAGCAACCCCGATAATGCTAAAGTAAGCTTGGATTCTGTAGTTAAAACAATGTGGCAGACTGCGCAAGATATGAATCACAAATACAAAGAAACTAGCGATGCAGGCCTAGCAGTGCATGTTAGTGTAGGATTGAGTGAATGTTAATGGTATAAAACCACCTATTGTTAAGTCGATTTTTTTAAATTTCTTTAAGTTTATCGCATCAACAAAACATCACGCTTGTATGTTTTTTTAGTTCCATCTTTTAGCTCCATTGTTAAGATGTAAATGTAAGTATCTATATCACATTTTTTACCATTAAAGGTTCCGTTCCAACCTTTGTCTTTTATGGACTGACTATTATAAATTTCTTGTCCCCATCTATTATATATTAACATGGAAAAATATGTAATATCTCCTTCGTCAAAAAAAACAGGTTTAAAATAATCATTATTCCCATCTCCATTTGGTGTAAATGCATTTGGCTGGTAAATGCAATCGATATCTCCTAATATTTGTTTTACTACAGATGTAGAACAAACACCAGCCACACTAGCAGTTAATGTATAATCACCTGGATGAGTTACCACAATACTTTTGCCAGTTTCTCCCGTGCTCCAAAGATAATCTACAGCAATATTGTCATTGTAAATATCTGTCAATGTAATTTTATCCTTACCTGGGCATATCACTTCTGGGCCACCTAAATCTAAACCTGGGAAAGGATGTATTGTTATTTCTTTTGTGTCTTGCAAATTTGGACAAATTGCATAATTGGCATTTAATACAACATTATATACTCCAGGTTTTGTGTAAAAATGGTCTAAACTTGGCCTGCTATCTAATGTTCCATCTCCAAAATCCCAATCATTTTTAATTGTATTTGTACTTAATACAGATTGAAAATTAATTATATCACCAACACATGCTACTGTTTTATTGCTATTGATTTTTGCACTTGGAGCGCCATCTACCCATACTATTTTTGTGGATACATCCGTGCAACCGAACATATCTGTAATGGTAAGCGTAATTGTTTGCCAACCAGTAATTGAAGTATTATAGGTATGTGTAATATTTAAACTTGTGTATGTAGTACCATCACCCATATCCCATAAATAAGTAATAGTATTACCAGAGCTTGTATTGTTTGTGGTTACTTGGCTGCCACTGCAAAGGCTATCTGGTGTAACAGTAAATGCAGAAATAACAGGAGTAGGATTTAGTATTACTGGATGAGAAATAGAAGTAGTACAACCAGGTGCCATAGCTGTAAGTGTTGCAGTAAATGGACCTAAACTAGTATAGGTGTGTACCGGATTAGTTATAATATCAGTATTTCCATCTCCAAAATCCCATAGGTAACTAGTAGCATAAAGGCTTTGGTTTGTAAAAGTTGTAATACCTCCATTGCAAAAAGCTACAGAGGATAATGTGAAATTTGGAATAACTGTATTTACATATAAATGTTTATAAGGGCTAATGGCATTGCCACAACCCTGGCCAGTAGTTGTATCGCCAATAATTACATAAACAGCCATTTCTTGGGTTGGCCAATAATTAAATGTTGCACCTGTATCTAAGCATAAGTTTGTAGCACTATCCATCCAATAAATGGTAGGATTTGTGCTGCTAAGAACAGCGCCAGCAGGCACAAAACTCCAAGTGTCATTAGAGGCTGTCCATTGGGTGCCATTTCTTCCTGGTACAGTATATGCTTTAGTGCCATTGGCATTTTGTATACCCTCATAAGCCAAACCTCCATTCCATGAACTACATAGTGGTTTGTTTAAAATATTAATTTCTATTTCATTTGTGCTTTCATACAAAACAATTTGCTGGCTTGCAATTAAACTCGTGCAACTAAACATTGGATTATCATACCAGCTAATTACCATTTTTCTGCATGGGGCCGTGCCATATACATCCCAACTAATTACACTAGAAGTAGATGCTGGTGGGTAAATATCGTGGTAAGGACTACAAATAGTATTATTTAATGTGATATTATTTGCAGGCATTGGGCCAAAAGTTGTAGAAGCCCAAGTATTTATCAATGTAGCTTGAGATATATCAAAAGAAATCTGCCCATTGTTGCCTACAATAAAATTATTGTATTGTTGCCCAAAAAAACAAAATTTAAAAGGCAATGCAAATGATTCACTCCAATAATCATCTACTGTGCTTAGGTTTACTTTGCCACTAAATGTAATAGTAGTTGGTATGTTGCCACCAGTCCAAGGGCTAGGGTTAAAAGTTGCATTTTGTACCACAGCATAAGTATCTGTATTAGGGTAGCCAATACCACTAGTGCCAGAATAATTTAGATATAAATGAACTCCATCGTTACAAAAATTGATATCATCACCAAGTATTTGAATTGTAGAATTTGGACCAGAACCTGTACATGCCAAATTTTGAGCATTTGCGAACAATGCAAACAAAAAACAGCTAAAGAGTAAAATTATTTTTTTCATTTTGTGCTAATATTAAATTGGTAGCATTGCTAAAGACGGCGATTAATGCTAATTAGTTAGAAGAAATGCTGAAAATACAAGATAAAGTTAAGTGTTTTGATCCGAAAAGTATAATAAATAGCTAAATCGTTGGCGATAAACTGTATTATTGCTCGAAACCTATATTTTTCAATATTTGCTATTCTGTAATCTAATGAAATTTTAATACCAGAATGTGGTAGTTAAAAAACAGATTGCTGTTTGCTATGCAATGGTAAAACTTTCAATTACAAAATATAGGGTGTGAAATCGATTTTTTAAAAAATCATATAAATTGGTGGTTTTTAATTTGCCTTTTTTAAATTACTGCATCTCCTTAAATACCTACTTCATATTATAATGCTAACAATTGCATCTTTAGTTGGCTTCTCTTCTGTTGCTATTTTTTACGTAATGCAAATTTTAGCAGATTCTATAAAAGGATTGTTTTCTTTTTCCATATTGCAAA
>CAIXQW010000117.1 GCA_903921675.1 uncultured bacterium
GAATATATTTTATTTTAGATTTTGTTCTGGCATCGCACTGCTGCATAGTATAAATTAGGGGCAATGTTACTTTTTTTTCTTTAATATCATTTCCAGTAGGTTTTCCAACATCCATTGTGCCATAATCAAATAAATCATCTTTTATTTGAAAGGCCATGCCAATATTTTCTCCTAATAATTTACACTTGTCACTTAATACTTTGTCTGCACTACTGCTATATGCACCAGCTGCGCATGCACTGCTGATTAGGCTTGCGGTTTTTGCTTTAATAATTTCAAAATATACCTCCTCTGTAATATCTAATTTTCTAGATTTTTCTAATTGCAATAATTCTCCTTCACTCATTTCCTTAACAGCAGTAGATAATATTTGTAAAATTGTAAAATCTCCATTTCCTAAACTTAAAAGTAATCCTTTAGATAATAGATAGTCGCCTACTAACACCGCAATTTTATTTTTCCAGATAGCATTGATAGAAAAAAAACCTCTTCTTGTTTCAGCATCATCTACTACATCATCATGCACAAGCGTGGCAGTGTGAAGTAATTCTATCAAAGCAGCAGCTCTATAGCTTTGCTCTGTCACGTTTCCACACATTTTGGCAGTTAAAAGCACAAATATTGGTCTAAGCTGCTTACCTTTTCTCCTTGCTACATATTGCATAATAATATCTAATAACGGAATATGGCTTTTTACTGCTTCGTTAAAAGTATTGTCAAATTCCTTCAATTCTGTAGATAAGAATTGTGATGCTAGCATATAAATGTGTAATTTTTTGCTAATGTAGATGCAAAATAGCACATAAAATACCCATATTTGTCAATGTGTTAAAAAAAGCTATATTTTTTTTTGAATTTACAGAATCACTAGTTATCTTTGGCCTGTATATCAAAAAATTGAATAGCTAATATACACTAACAAAACAAAAAGCAAATATTATTTATGGCAAGCAAAAAGTACTCTTTCCTACTAGGTTTATTAAGCCTTGTAACAGTCTCAGCCTCCCAGGCTCAGACAGGATCTTCTACCGTATATCGCGGTTCGGGTTACGACACAAACGACACAGCATTGATTCCATTGCGTAGAATGGATCAACAACGTGATTTTTTAAACAGAAACTACGATTATCCAGCGAAACCTCGTAACCAATGGGAACTAGGTTTTGGCATTGGTGCACTAAATGTATCAGGAGATATTAATAGTAAAAATATTACGAATACTACTAAAGGTAATTCTTTGAATACAATGGCATGGAATATCTCTTTACGTAAAGCTTGGGGTTATGTTATTAGTACGCGTTTGCAATATATGCATGGTGCAGCTACAGGTTATAGTTGGCAGCATTCTCAATCACATACTTTACAAGCAAATAATCCTTATCAACAAGCTTATGGTACAGATTTAGCTTATTATTCTTACAAAACTCAAGTTAGAGAATTATCATTGCAAATGATAGCTTCTTTAAATAATATTAAATTTCATAGAGCGCAAAACAAAATGAGCACTTATGGATTATTTGGTATTGGTGGATTAGCATATGCTACAATGAATGATATTCAAAACGGATCAACAGGAGCTTATAATTTTGCTAATACTGCTGCAATTCAAAATGCAAATGGTACAAATTTAGGTGGAAATTGGATTAATGGTTACAAATCTGCTCGTAAATTGGTAAATACCGATTTAAAAGGTTTGTTCGATGGTGATTATGAAACAGCTGCAGAGCGCCAATACAATAGAGCTACAGCTAGTAGTAAATATACTTTAAGACCAGTTGCAATGACAGGTATGGGTATTCAATTCCGCCTTGGTAAAAGAGTTTCTTTTGGTATTGAAGATAAAGTTACTTTTACAATGGATGACTTGATTGATGGTCAACGTTGGCAAGAAGTGAGTATATCTCAAAATGGCGGTTTGGTTAAGTCAGCATTGAGTAGTAGCTTTGATAATATCAACAATTTAAGTTTAAACTTAGGTATCAATCTTGGTGCTAAATCTGTAGCTCCATTATGGTGGTTAAATCCTATGGATTTTGCTTACAACGAATTATCTACAGGCCGTCGTGTAGGGAATATTTCTAAACCTAATCCTTGTGATTTAGATTCTGATGGTGATGGTGTTAGTGATTGCTTTGATAAATGTAACGATACTCCATTAGGAGTGGCTGTTGATACTAAAGGATGCTGCTTAGATACAGATGGTGATGGTGTTTGCGATTATAAAGATAAGCAAATGATTACTCCTACAGAGTGTCAACCAGTTGATGCTGATGGTATTGGTCATTGTCCTGATCCTGCTTGCTGCAAAAACCCAGGCCAAGGTTCAGTATGTGGAGGAATTAATTCTGGAAATATACAATTCTCTAATGGTTCTACTAAATTAAGTGGTTCTACTATGAGCCAATTAAGTAATTTAGCTAGCCAAATGAGAAATAGTCCTAGTTGTAATGTAGTAGTTGCTGGTAACGGTACTTCTAAATTAGAGCAACAACGTAGCTGGATGCGTGTTAAAGCTGTGATTGATTATATGCAATCTCAAGGTATTGACAGAGACAGATTCTGCTTCGAGTATGGTCAAAGTGGTTCAGCTAATTCAGTTGATTACCATGTAGCTTCCTCTAATGAGCCTTGTGGAACACCTCCACCACCACCTCACCCGAATTTAAAATAGACTTTTTGCCAGCTTTTCAATAATCAATCCCGCTTCCTCTAGAAGCGGGATTTTTTTATATAGCTAAAAAGATTTGAATAGAAAAATCAACAAGAGGAACAGACTACCTCGAATGCAACTTCGGGTAGTGTTATATTTTTCAAACCCAATACTAGGGTTATATTCTTTACATGTGTTGCCATGTGCCAATGGAACATCGGCAGGACTGAAGCCATTGGAATAGCTAATACCTAGTATTTTTAATAAGATTCCTATTTTGTTTCTATCCCTAGGATAATTATTGGGAATACTTTCGTGTGCATTCCCTTAGATTCATCTTAAAATATCTTGTAAATTTTACCTGGTAGCATAGCAATAATATTCTGCATTTCTAAGCCTAAAATAGCGGCAGCTATTTGCGAAGGATTTAACTTGCTACCAAATGTAATTTCATCTATACTCAATTGTTCATGTGTAGAAAGTAATTTATAAATTACCTTTTCATCATCACTTAACTCAATAAAAAGTTCCCTTTGGGTGGGTTTTACTTTCTTTGTCGTAGTATCCCAGTTTAGCAATTCTACAATATCGTTCGCATCTGTAATAATATTGGCTTTTAAGGTTTTGATTAAATGGTGGCAGCCACTACTTGCATTGCTATAAATACTGCCAGGATAAGCCAATACTTCTCTATTGTAACCATTTGCTAGGTTGGCAGTAATCATAGAGCCACCTTTAACATCAGTTTCTATTACAATTGTAGCATCTGCTAGGCCTGCAACTATTCTATTACGCATCGGAAAGTTTTGTTTGTCTGGATTGGTGCCAGAAATATACTCTGTCAATAAACCACCATTTAAAACCATTTCTTTTGCGGTGCCTCGATGGTTTGTAGGATAAATTCTATCTAATCCATGCGCTAATACGCCAATTGTAGGCAGTTTTTGTTGAATTGCAGCTTTATGCGCAATGATATCAATACCTACTGCCAATCCACTAATAATTAATGGTTGATGCTCTTTTAGTTTTTCTAATAAATCTTCAGTAATTTTTCTACCATATTCTGTATTTTTTCGGCGGCCAACAATACTGATTACTTTGGTATTGTTTAAGTCTGCTTCGCCTTTATAATAAAGCATTACAGGAGAATCTATGCATTGCTTTAGCCTATATGGGTAGTGTTGATCTTGAAAAAATAGGCACTTGATTTGGTGTTTTTCAATAAACTTTAACTCATCTTCTATCCAACTATATTCATTAAAACTTGCTATAGATTTTGCTTTTATCAATCCAACTCCATCTATTTTTTGCAAAATAGAAACTTTGGTTTTCATCACTTCTGATGCACTACCGATGGTTTGAATTAAATTTTTTGCTAAAATTGGCCCGATTCCTGGCACATGACTAATAGCTATCTGATATTTTATTTCTTCGCTCAAAATTTTATAAGAAAAAAGTATTAATTTGTGCCATAAATTTACAGATATGAATTGGCAATCCAAAAAAATATTTTTCCTTCTGATAATAACTATAATTTTTATTGGTAATGCTTGCAGAAAAGTTACAAAATATACAGCACCAGATATTTCTAGCCCTGTAA
>CAIXQW010000118.1 GCA_903921675.1 uncultured bacterium
AAAAGAGAGTCAATTTTACCTGACTCTCTTTTCATTATTTCCTCTTTGTTCTATTTACTACAAATATTTATACGTTTCCTTTATCGATAATTTTATCAATGCTTCATACATCAATCTAATACAATTTTCCACATCATCTCTATGCACCGTTTCTACAGTAGTATGCATGTATCGCAATGGCAAAGATATCAGCGCGCTAGGCACACCAGCATTACTAAATGCAAATGCATCCGTATCTGTACCAGTAAAACGGCTACTAGCTTGCAATTGATAAGGCAATTTATTTTTATCTGCAGTATGAATGATATGATCCAATAAAATATTATGTACAGCAGGCGCCACACTCAATACAGGCCCTTTGCCACAGTAGCATTCCCCTTGACTATTTTTATTCATCATTGGTGTGCTGGTATCATGCGTTACATCTGTTACAATAGCTACATCCGGTTTTATTCTTTCCGCCACCATGGTAGCACCATTTAATCCTACTTCTTCTTGCACGCTATTTACAATGTACAATCCAAATGGTAATTTAATTTTGTTTTCACTAATTCTGCGTGCCACCTCTGCAATAATTACACCACCCATTCTATTGTCTAAAGCTCTACCAATCCAATAGCCAAAATTACCTTCTCTAAAACCATCCGTAAATGTTATCACATCCCCAATTCTAATGCCCAAGCTCTCTACTTCCTTTTTATCCTTTGCTCCTACATCTACCCATATATTATCTGTAGCAGGTTTCTTTTCTGTATCCGGCGTGCGCACA
This sequence comes from uncultured bacterium, assembly GCA_903921675.1. Classification (GTDB taxonomy): domain Bacteria; phylum Bacteroidota; class Bacteroidia; order Chitinophagales; family Chitinophagaceae; genus CAIXQW01. The sequence goes on from CAIXQW010000118.1 coordinate 770, forward strand.
TGTATTGCAGGCCAGCCAAATACACCATCTACTTTCCCTTTACGCGTATGGATATGTACACGCATACTTGGTGCTATCATGTGGTCGCTACCACCATTACGTGCTACGTATATAAAACCATCGTTAGTAATATATTTTACATACCATGCTATTTCATCGGCATGCGCTTCTATTACTACTTTGTATGGCGCATCAGGATTAATAACACCCACCACTGTACCATAACTATCTACAAAATGCGTATCTATGTATGGTGTTAAATAATCTAACCAAATGCGTTGCCCTTTTGCCTCAAAACCAGTTGGCGCATTTGCATTCAAATAATGATGTACAAATTGCATACTTTTATCATTCAATACACTTTTTACCTTACTAGGTTTTGCATCTTTTGCAGATTCTTTTTTAGTTGATTTTTTTATTGCTTTAGCCATTCTATTTTTATTGTTGATTGCTGTAAAGTTAATTCAAATATGTATAGAAATCGTTTACAACAATGTAGATATTTTTTATGGCGGCAGGCACGCTTTCCACTCCAAGTCCTAGCCCCGATGAAAAATAGGGTCTGTGGGCTTTCCGTTACAATCGTTGCCGCATTGTCAATACGCATAATCACTCAAATACGCAAAGTATCTTGTCAGCTTTCCTTCATTACAAATAGTGGCTCTTTGCAGCATGCCACTGCTATGATCATCGGCTATCAAATCTGCAAAGATGTATTTCTCTAAATATTCTCCAAAAAATTTACTAGCATCGCGTGGCAATTCGTTTGGCAGATTATCTACCGTCATCAAATCTATCACATCTTTAGTAGGCTGATAAGGCGCTACTTTTTGCAATGTTTTTTTGTCATAACCATATACAGGGTCTGCAATAGTAGTAGCCTCTATAGTGCAAGGTACGCTGCCATCTATATCGCAACTTACATCTGCTATTACACTAATATTAAAATTGCTTTTTTGCAAATCTTCTAATTCAAATAATCTATCAATTGTTTTATCCCAATAAATGCCATTTAGCAATACATCTGTTTGCGCTACATAGTTTTCAAACAAGCATTTGTAACTAAATGGTTGGCTATGAAACTCTTCTCTATCGTAATTGCCATGTGTTTTGTGTTGGTACAAATCGCCACTTTTCAAATGCACATACACCGGGTAGTTGAAAGTTTTCTGCAGATAATCTTGCGGACTCACATTTTTTATATCCATGGCATTCATCACTTCTAGCAATCCGCTCGTTACCCTTCCACCACCTGTAACAACTATTTTTATATTTGGTATTTTTAGCGCAAAATAGCTATGCAGCATTTCATCAAAGTTTTTCAACGTATGTACTGCTGGCAAATCAAATTTACTAAATTTTTTACCATAGGTTTTCATACCGTTATGGGCACCTACTACGCCTGCAAAAAATCCAAAGCCCACAACACGTTGCCCGTCTTCGTGCGTCAGGCATTCGTAGTCTATCATTCTAATATTTTTTGCAATCATTGCCTGCATTAGGCCTTTGTTGTATGGCTGCTTTTTTTTGGTATGACTAAAAAATAAATACGTTTTATTTTGTATTAAATCTTCCATCTTTTGCTCTTTTACGCCAAACAATATATCGCAGTCTGCTAAGTTATCTTGTAAAGCAATTCCTGCAGTTGTATATTCTTGGTCTGTAAAGCACCGATTGGCACTAGGCTGCACTACTATTTGTAATCCTTTGTATTTCTCTAATAATGCTACACATTGCTTTGGACTAAATGCCACACGATTATCTTGTGGTATTTTTGTTTCGCGTACTATGCCTATTTTCTTCATGAATCTATTACTTTTGCAGCGCAAATATAACACACTACTATGACTTATTTTGAATTGTACCAAGAAGCATTTTCTTTACATATAAATACTGCACAGCTAAAGCGAAAGTACTACGAATTAAGCAGGCAGTATCACCCAGACCATGTGTCTTTGGCCGATGCCGATGCACAAGAAGCAGCCATGAAAATGAGCACACAAATCAATGAAGCATGGAAAACATTGAGTGATGTGGATTTGCGATTGAAATATATATTGACTTTAAAAAATATAATTGCAGAGGCAGAAGAATTTAAATTGTCTAATAATTTTTTGATGCAAATGATGGATGTAAACGAAAGCATTGCAGATGCCAAACTACAAGGCAATGCTATCCTGTTAAATAGTATTCATGTGCAGATAGAAGATTTAAAGATCCAATTAAAACAAAGTATACATTGGGCATTAGCAGTCGCAGACCTCCATCATTTATCCGAAAGCGAGGCCAACAGCCTTAAACAATATTATTACCAAAGCAAATATTTGCGCCGCTTACAGCAGCAATTACAAGATAAAGCGCCTGAGATGTAAAGCGTAAAGCTAACTAATAAACCTGAATTATTGTGCTTTCAATCCTATTGCATCAATTGGATTAAAATATTTTTTTTGAAATGCAAATCTTTTTCCTACATTTGCATTCCAAATTTTTGGAGTTCAGAAAAGGCAACAATTCTGAGCAGAGGCCCTGGTGGTGAAATTGGTAGACACGCTAGACTCAAAATCTTGTATTCGCAAGGATGTGTCGGTTCGAGTCCGACCTAGGGCACAGTATAAAGCACCGCTTATTTATTAAGCGGTGTTTTTTTATGTGTTTACTTCTAGCAAATTACTTTTAATACTAACAGCAATATGCTTTTAAAAAGCTCACCTTTTTTGTGTTATGTATTAAATAATATTTTTAGTGCTAAGGACTGAAATTATATCTATTTTTTACATATTGAAAATGTAATTTTTGCTTTTAGAGTTGCACCTTTTATGCATTTGCAAAATTTGCAAAATTTGATAAATTTGGTTTGGTGATTTTGAAAACTAAACATATATA
>CAIXQW010000119.1 GCA_903921675.1 uncultured bacterium
AGGATTCGAACCTAGACAAACAGAATCAAAATCTGTTGTGCTACATTTACACCATAGAACTATCAATTTTGGAGTGCAAAGATAGTAATATTTTTCAAACGCCAAAAAATGAAGCTCACTTTTTTACAGAAACCTATCCTAATTTTATAAAAAAATGCATATCCTGCTAATGGCTCATATCATCTGCACTTTTCAATTCCATGATTTGCTCTAATGCCAATGGCACTACATCGCTACAAATGGCTATAAAGCTACCTTTTTGGGCATTCTTTACAGCATAGTCGATGGCTTCTCTTTCTTTTACAATAATGTGGATAGGCACATGCTCGTTTACGCTTTTTATTCCTTCTGATAGCAAGTTAATGATGTCTTGTTCTGTTCTACCACGCAAGTGTTTATCTTGTCTAATAATTATTTCATCAAAAGTATTTGCAGCTATTCTGCCTAACTCTCTAATATCTTCATCGCGTCTATCGCCAGTACCACTTATAATACCCACTTTATGTGTAGCATCTACCTTATCTACATAAGCTTTCAGCACCAAAAATCCTGCAGGATTGTGGGCATAGTCCGCCAGCAAATCAAAGTTTTTAAATTTAAACAAATTCATTCTACCAGGTGTTTGCGCACTACTTGGTATAAATGTTTGCAATGCCGCGCGAATCTCTTCTACACTAAACCCTTGTAGGTAAGCCGCCAATACAGCAGGCATAATATTCATTACATTAAACAATGCTTTACCGCCTTGTGTTAGTGGTATGCTATGTGCTTTTTCTACTTTTATTTTCCAAGCACCTTTGCAGATGTAAATGGTGTCATTATGCTCATCGTAGCAAGCACCAATATTATTATTTTTCAAATGGTCATTCAACCTATTGCTATTGGCATGCATACTAAACATGGCTACTTTGCATTCCAATTCTTTGCGCATACCATACACATAGTCATCATCTGCATTTAATATAGCATAGCCTCCTGGCATTACACTTTTTACAACTACTGCTTTTACTTTTGCCAATTGGTCTAGTGTATCTATACCACCAAGCCCTAAATGATCTTCGCTAATATTAGTTACAATACCAATATCGCATCTATGGAAACCAAGCCCAGCGCGTACTATGCCACCTCTTGCACATTCTAGCACAGCATAGTTTACCGTTGGGTCTTTCAATACAAACTCTGCACTTACAGGTCCTGTACAATCTCCCTTCACCATCATTTGATTTTGAATATACACACCATCACTAGTCGTAAAGCCTACTTTGTAACCCATGTTTTTTACAATATGCGCCATCAAACGTGTAGTAGTTGTTTTACCATTGGTGCCAGTAATAGCTACAATTGGAATTCTACTACTACTACCCGGCGGATACAACATATCTATCACTGGCTCTGCTACATTGCGCGCCAAACCTTCTGCGGGGTCTATATGCATTCTAAAACCAGGTGCGGCATTTACCTCTAGCACCGCACCACCATTTTCTTCTAATGGAGTGCTTAGGTCGCTAGCCATTATGTCTATCCCACAAATATCTAAGCCTATTATTCTACTAATTCTTTCTGCCAAAAATATATTATTCGGATGCACAATATCTGTTACATCTGTACTTGTGCCACCAGTGCTTAAGTTGGCAGTTGGTTTTAAGTAAAGTGTTTGACCTTTTTCTATTACAGTTGCTAATGTGTATTGCAGGTCTGCCAATATTTTATTGGTAACCGCATCTATTTTTATTTGCGTTAATACTTTTTCGTGCCCATACCCTCTGCGCGGATCTTCATTTACTTTATCTACCAATTCCTGAATAGTACTTTCGCCATCGCCTACTACACATGCAGGAGTGCGATAAGCAGCCGCTACAAATTTGTGGTTAATTACTAAAACTCTAAAATCAAAACCAGTAATAAATTTCTCGCAAATAATTACTTTGCCATGTTCCTTAGCAATGGCAAAAGCCAATTCTGCACTTTCCCAATCTGTAATATTAGTAGTAGCACCTCTGCCATGATTGCCATTGATGGGCTTTAATACTACTGGATATTTAATAGCATCAATTGCAATTTTCAATTCCTCTAAGGTACGCACCAAACTACCACGCGGCACAGGTACCTCTGCTGCTTCTAATAAATTTTTGGTATCTTCTTTGTTGCAGGCTATCTCTACAGATATATGGCTAGTTGTACTTGCAATGGTAGCTTGTATCCTTTGCTGATTCACCCCATAGCCCAACTGTACCAAACTGTGTTTGTTCAATCTTATCCAAGGAATGTTTCTGCTAGCAGCTTCTTCTACAAGGCTGCCAGTGCTTGGCCCTAGTCGCACCTCTTCGCGTATTTCGCGTAGCTGCTGAATATCTTGGCTTACATCATACGGCTCGCCACTAATTAATGCCTCTGCTACGCGCACCGCAGCAAGCGCAGCATACTTACCAGCTTCTTCTTCTTGATAGCTAAATACTACATGGTACACGCCATGCTTACTTGCGCCTCGTGTTCTGCCAAAGCCACAAAACATACCCGCAGCGGTTTGCATTTCCAAAGCAATATGCTCTATTACATGGCCCATCCAAGTGCCTTGGTCTATGCGCTGAAAAAATCCACCTCTCTCCCCTATGCTGCATCTATGCTCTATCATTCTCGGAAACATTGCCTCTATACGCTCTCTAAAACCAGCAATGGTATTGGTAGGTTTTTGCTCCATGTCTTCTAAATCCAACAACATCACTATCAATTTATGCCTCTTTACACTCCAATAATTTGGACCTTTCATCACTTTTAATTCTAGTATTTTCATTTCAATTTATTTTAGAAATTTAAATGTATGAAAAGGTTTTTAATTAACGCACAATTTATAATACCAAGTGGCCTAAAAATATTTTTTACAGCTATGGCGGCAGACACGCTTTCCGTTCCAAGTCCTCGCTCCGATTTTTATCGGAGCTGCGGGCTTTCCACTGCAATCGTTGCCGCTAATACACAACACCAAGAGATTACATATATATCAGCATTCAAGTATTGAACGCATTAACTAAGGTATGTCTATTGCATTACGAACAGTTTTCGTGGTTGAAATAACAAGCGTAAGCATATAATTACTGAAGCAAAATCTATGCTTTGTTAGCGGCACTTTTGCCGCATTTGAAATATTTGAAATATTTGAAGAATTTGCTTTGGTGGATTTTAAAACTAGATATGTAATTTTGAAAAATAGAAACAAATAAAAATAGAAAAAATGAAAAAAAAATTCTTAAATCTCTTAGCACTATTATTGCTAATGAACACAATGAATGCACAGACTTCAAAAAAGTGTGGAACAATGAAAGCTTATGAAAGAGCTATTGCCAAAGACCCTTCAATAATTGAAAAAGAAAAGGCATTAGAACTTGCTACTAAAAATCGGTTCAATAAGAAAACACGTGCTACTATATATTCGATACCTGTAGTAATTCATATTATACATAATGGAGAAGCAATTGGAAGTGGAACAAATATTTCAGATGCACAAGCACTTTCACAATTAGACATATTAAATGAAGATTTTCGCTTAATGAATGCTGACAGCTTACCTCCAAGCCATCCTTTTTGGGGTGTAACTGCTGACTGTGAAATTGAATTTTGTTTAGCAGAACAAGATGAATTTGGAAATGCTTCAACTGGAATTACAAGAGATGATGGTATGCAACCTTCATGGGGTGCACAAGATATTGATGATATTATTAAACCTGCCACAATTTGGAATAGACATAAATATTTAAACTTATGGTCAGTAAATTTAGGAGGGGATGATAGTTCAACCTTAGGATACGCAACTTTCCCATCAAGCTCAACAGATACAACTGACGGTGTTGTAATTAGACCACAAGCATTTGGAAATATTGGAACAGCAGGTACTGGTGGATTTACTATAAATAATTTAGGAAGAACTGCCTCACACGAAGTAGGTCATTGGCTTAACCTTCGACATATTTGGGGAGATTCTACTTGTGGGGATGATTTTGTAACAGACACAGAAATTGCAGAAAAAAATAATTATGGATGCCCAACTTTTCCTCATAACGCTAATAGTACTTGTGGTTCAAGTGCTGATGGAGAGATGTACATGAACTATATGGATTATGTTGATGATGCTTGTATGAATATGTTTACTGCTGGTCAAAGAGATAGAATGCAATCAGCATTAACAATAGATAGAGCTTCTTTACTTATGTCAAATGGTTGTAATGCACCAACAAGTGTATCTAACATTTCAATAATAAATGACCTTAAATTATTTCCTAATCCATCAAATAATATTATCCATATTAGTAGTAATTCAAACGATATAACCAACATAGAATTATATACAATATCTGGAGTTAAAGTTTCTGACAACATTGCAATAAACAAATCAAACAAAAGAAAT
>CAIXQW010000120.1 GCA_903921675.1 uncultured bacterium
TAAAATTGCAAAAAAGAAACTTGATTGTCTTACTATATTTCCGTAGAATAATGATTTAAAATCTAAATAAGATTGTTGAACCGCTTCATAATGGGAATAAAAAACCATTATAATTATTCCTGGTATAAAAAGTTTTAAAATTCTTGATAATTCCACTCCAGCATTTAGCCAAGTACTTAAACTTTTTGACAATATTGTAATAAATACAATAAATAATAAGGCCGTTATAAAATTTAAGCTTAAAGAAGACCAAGCGACTTCTTTTTTTGTTTTTTCATCATTTGATGATGACACAAATCGAATATGAGCACTTTTAAGTAAACCATTCTTAGATAGTTCATAGATTGTTATGATAACCATAAATATCGCCCATATTCCAAATTGCTCTTTTGTTAAATGTCTGGCAAGCAATGCGAAATTCAGAAACCCAAATACCGTTCCAGAAAATCTTTGAATTATATTAAGTAATGCTGATTTTATCCAATATGACGATAAAATATTTTTCAATTAATTATTATTTGTACATCACAAAAGTACAATTTTATATTTTTTTATTTTTCTTAATTAAAATTAAACATTTTATATGTCATGTATATTCTGTGTATCCCACATTGCCTTAACTATAAAAGCCAAATAATCTATTTCATTTTATCTTCCTTTCCTTCATCTACTTCATTAAACACCTCATCTTGTGTTTGTAGGGCAAATTTACCTGGTTTTGCCATCTTCTTGAAGAACATGATTTTTTTATTGAAGAGAATGGAAAATTATTCATGTCAGATTTTAATGGGTCATAATTGGTGGTCAAAGAGGAGATGAGTTTGGCCCCGATAATTATAGGCCCTGTCAAATAACCTGGATTGAAAAAGTGCTCAACCAATCAAGAACCATTCCTAATAAGGCCATTTCCTGAAACAGTTGGGATCACATCTAAACAATGAAATAGGCTCATAGGGATCTCATGGAGCGTATCCTTTTGAATGGCTAACCCACTTAAGAATTACAGAACACCAGATAATTACAATCCTGGTGATAGACCAGAGAATAAGTCATCAGATTCATTCCACTTGCTAAATAGCTAAAGATCAAGAAATCAAGCTCCTTTTCTTCACATGATCCAACTTCAGATTTGTTTGTAAAATATAGTTTTATTTCGGCTAACGCTAACGCCTTTTTTATATTTCTACTGGTTGGTATCTGATATAGGTATTTATTTTTATTACCCAAAGGGTAGTTAAAGTCTTTAACAAGATGCCATCAGCCATGGCATGATTAATTACCGATTTCATTGATCTAACATACATACTCAATCTAGCTACAGATTTTCCTGGCATATAGGAAGTTATTTTTTACTTAAAGGCTTAGCGGGTGGTTGGAGCCATTGGATAAAAGAATGCAAAAAAGAAAAAATTACCATTTCGTTAGATACAAATTGGGATCCCGAAGAAAGATGGGCTTCTATCCTTGAGATACTGCCGCTTGTTGATATTTTTCTTCCAAATGAAGCAGAAGCACTATCCATTACCAGGCAGGATGATATTTTTAAAACAGGAAATATTTTGGCAACCTATTGCCCATTGGTAGTAATTAAATATGGGGAAAACGGTGCTGTAGTTTTTACCAATAAAGAAGTGTCTGAGTATCCAATACCAGAAAGATTTTTACTAGATTTGCAGATACTCGACACCACCGGGGCAGGGGATAATTTTGATGCAGGTTTTTTATTTAACTGGTTA
>CAIXQW010000121.1 GCA_903921675.1 uncultured bacterium
AGCCAGAACCAATCGAACACATTAGTTTACCTATTGAAACAACTCCATCAATTGAAGAAGAAAGACAAACTAATGAAGCCATTAATATTGAAGAACAACCTATAGCAGAATCTACAATTAATAATAAGGCAGAATCAGAAACACCATCATCCATAAAGCCTATCCAACATTGGCAAATTGCGAACCTAAAAGCCGGTGATGTATTTGCGGCAAAGCCTTATTTTACAGATGAAAATTTTGAAAAAAAAATAATTTTAATTATTAAGGTTGATGAAAAAAATGTAACAGGAATTATTATCAATAACCAAAAAAATATTACAATAAACGGTGTTGATGCTAAAAAATGGAAGGCTTCTATAGGCGGACCTATTGCCAGTGAAAACTATATTTATGTTGCATATGAACAAACTAACCCAATTATTATCCAGCAAATAATAGATACAGAAGATGCAATCAAACAATTTTTAAATTCTGCAAATAGCCAAGAAACAAATGTAATTATTACCAAAGGCTTAGTGCAATGGACAACTGCACAGTTTGAAGATGAGTACAATACTAGTGTTTGGCATTATTGCAATACCAATGGTTTGCAATTGCAAAATGCATTAGAAACAAATGCATGGCAGCAGATGATGGATAAGCATTATAAAAAAAATTATAAAGTAATTTTACCAAAACTAAAAGCTACAAATAATAGCAAAAGCAATAAAGAAAATACAGAACTACCATCTGAATTTTTACCAATATTAGAACCATTTACAGACGACTTAGTGATTGGCCTAATAGAAGATCATCCACTTGGATACATTTACCTGAACAATCAGTTTTTACAACAGCATCCCAGTGCACAAGTGCCTAGATTGGTGCAGCAAAGTATTAGAAGCTATGTAAAAGAAGTGTTTTTAAAAATAGATGTACAACCTACAGAATCTGGGTATTTTGTGTTGGTAGCGGATGGCAATTTAGAAGCATCTGTAGTATTGATAGACGAGTTTATGGAATATATTCATAACGAAATTAGCAATAGATTATCTATTTGTTTGCCTGCGTGCAATACTTTGTTGTTTTGCGATGCTGCAAATGCAGATGGCTTAGCCGCGATGATAAAAGATGCAAAAAACTTTTACGAAGATGCCGATACGAAAGAACATTTAACACGCAGTATTTACGAAAGAAATGCAGGAAGTGCAAGGCTAAAAATTGTTGGTTCGTTTTAGTTAATTTATCAATCTTGCTCGTTTATACGTTTGACTTGTGTGACTATAATGCTAACACTTTTTCCATGGCAGCTGCTCTGCTACCTTTTATTAGTATTGCAGTATTTTCTGGTTTAAGGTTTTCCAACCATTCTTTTGCTTCTGCATTAGAATGCAAGTAAATATAACTATGTTGAGTATGCGCAAAATCTCCACCCACAAGTACTACATCATTCCAATTCCATTGTTGTAATAGTTGAACAATTTGTTGATGCTCTGCAATACTTTCTGCACCTAACTCCCACATACCACCTATCATTATTATTTTATTGGCATAATCTGCTTTTGCAAAATTTTCTATTGCTGCGCGCATACTTGTAGGATTGGCGTTATAAGCATCCAAAATAATAGTATTACTACCTTGCTTGATTAATTGACTGCGGCTATTACTAGGTGTATATTCTTGCAGCGCAGCTTTAATATCATTCATCGGCACATCAAATGTTCTTCCAACAGCTACAGCGCCGATGATATTTGCAAAATTATAATCGCCTACTAACTGAGTTTGCATGATAGTTTCTAAGCCTGGCGTAATAACTGCTACATCTATTAATCCTGTGTTATCTATCGGTTTACCAACGTATTGCGCATTGCTACTACCGTAAGTAATTTCATTTGTTATGCCTCTATCGGTAGCCATTTGTTGCAAGTAATCCAAATCTGTATTTCTAAATACTATACAATTATAATTTACAGCATAATCATACAATTCTCCCTTTCCTTTGCGCACTCCTTCTATGCCGCCAAATCCTTCTAAATGTGCTTTACCACAATTGTTAATTAATACATGTGTTGGCATTGCATATTGGCAATAACCTTCAATTTCGTGCTGATGATTGGCTCCCATTTCTATAATAGCAAACTCGGCATCTTTCTTTATACCAAGTATAGTTAGGGGCACACCAATATGATTATTTAAGTTGCCAAATGTACAATAGGTTTTATACTTTTTACTCAATACTGCATTCATCAACTCTTTGGTAGTAGTTTTACCATTGCTACCAGTAATTGCCAAAAATGGAATAGTAAATTGCATTCTATGATGCTTGGCTATAGCTTGTAGAGTAGTTAAAACATCATCTACCAATATGGTTTTTTCATTGATATAATATTCTTTTTCATCAATAATTACAGCAGCCGCACCTACTTCTAATGCCTGTTTTGCAAAAGTATTGCCATTAAAATTTTCGCCTTTTAATGCAAAAAAAATCTCTCCTGCTTTTAGTTTGCGAGTATCTGTTTGTATTTGTGGATGCAATAAATAAATATCGTATAATGCTGCAATGCTCATGATGATGGTATTTAATGCCAAACTTAATAAGCATTAAGCAAAGTGCAATAAAATAATTTATATTCTTAAGAAAAAAGTAGAGTAGATTTCTACCTAAAACGACTTCCCTTCTAAATATCCTTGCAAAATAATAGTTGCACTTATTTCATCTACCAAAGCCTTATTGCGCCTATCCATTTTTTTCAAGCCGCTGTCTATCATGGTTTGAAAAGCCATTTTACTTGTAAATCTTTCATCTACAGTTTCTATGGGCATTTCAGGAAATTCTATTTTAAATTTTTCAATAAACGCTACTACTAAATTGGTGCCATGCGTATCGTTGTTCTGCAATGTTTTAGGCATGCCTATAATTACTTTCTCTACTTGCTCTTGTGCAAAATATTTTTTCAAAAACACAATAAGTGTTGCACTATCTACAGTAGTTAAGCCGTTTGCAATTATTTGCATGGCATCTGTAACGGCAATGCCTGTGCGCTTTCCACCATAATCCAATGCTAAAACTCTCATACTTATTTTATAAAAATAGATGCTATTACAAAGATGGAAAAGGTAACACTACCTATACCGTTGGTTGTAAAAAATGCCAAATTGATTTTTGACAAATCATTAGGCTTTACTAATAAATGCTGATAAATAAGTAAGCCAATAAATAGTGTTGCACCTATCCAATACCAGAATCCAAATTGCCCAATGCTACCTGCATAAATTATAAATGCGGCTGTAAAAACATGCAAAATAATACTTGCAATAATTGCACCTTTAGTACCAAGCCAAACAGGAATAGAATTCAATTGCAAGCTTTTATCAAACTCCTGATCTTGCAATGCATAAACAATATCAAAGCCCGCAACCCAAGTAAGCACTGCGCAACCAAATACAATTGGCAATGCATGAAACTGTCCTGTAACTGCAAGGTAAGCACCAATTGGCGCCAAACTTAAACCAAGCCCTAATACCAAATGGCACAAAGCTGTAAAGCGTTTGGTGTAGCTGTAAAATAATATAACAAACAAGGCAATTGGAGATAAGTAAAAACAAATAGGTTGCAATAAATAAGCGCTTCCACAAAACAAAACACAATTTACAATTACAAACCATAACGCATTTTTTTCGTTGATGATGCCGCTAGGTATTTCTCGCACAGCAGTTCTTTTGTTTTGTGCATCGTAGTGTGCATCTAACCATCTATTAAAAGCCATTGCCGCATTGCGTGCAGTAATCATGCACAGAATTACAAATAACAATTTGCTCCATGCAAAAAAATTGGGATGATGATGCACTCCTAAACTAAATCCAATTAATGCAAATGGCATTGCAAAAATGGTGTGGCTAAATTTTACAAGGCTAGCATAGTTTTTTATAGATTGTGCAACACTCATTATTTTTTTTCTCTTGGTAAAACTTCTGCTACAAAACCAATGCTATATGGCGAGTTATCTACATTGGCATTTACCAATGCATTTTTTACCACCTTACCTTCTTTGCCTGCGCTATTAAATTCTAAAGTTATTTCCCCATCTATACCTGGAGCTATTGGTGCTTTAGAATAGAAAGGAGCTGTGCATCCACAACTAACTACTACATTGCTTATCATTAAGGGTTTATCGCCAGTGTTTTTAAATTTATAACTCCAACGCACTTTATCGCCTTCGTGTATAGTACCAAAATCGTGTTTAGATTCTGGAAAATCGAAACTTGTTTTTGGCATAGCTTTTACTTCTGCATCGCGTTGTTCATCTTCGGCTTTGTTGGGCACTATGCCTGCAGAATTACCATTCAATTTATTGATAAAAGCCGTAGTGCTTACTCCTGTTAATTCTATCATAGCAATAGTAAAAGCACTTAGCGTTAATACGGTCAATAAAATGGTTTTTAATGTTGCATTCATGCTGTAAAAATAATCAAATTAAAGATTGGAAAAATAAATTTTAATGCAATACAATGTTATTGTAAAAATGCCAACTAACAATGCCCATACTTACACTGATATTAAAAGAATGCTTGCTACCTGCTTGCGGAATTTCTATCACAGCATTGCATTGCGCAATGACATCTGTGGCTACTCCTTCTACTTCGTTGCCCAATACTAGTGCGTATTTTTTATTTTTATCAATGGTGAATTTTTCTAAAGAAATGCTATTATGCACTTGCTCTATGGCAATCACTTCATACCCATTTTGCTGCAATTCTTTTACTGCATTAATTGTATTTTCTACATGCTTCCAAGCAACAGTTTCTGTGGCTCCCAATGCTGTTTTTTGAATGTCGCGGTGCGGTGGTTGCGGTGTAAAGCCACATAAATAAACTGCTTGCAATAAAAACCCATCTGCAGTGCGAAACACAGACCCAACATTGTTCATACTTCTTACATTATCTAATACAATTACAATTGGGGTTTTATCAGCCTGCTGAAACGCTGCTACAGATAAACGATTCAACTCTGGCATGGACTTTTTTTCTTGCATAGCTGCAAAGATAAAAATGTAAGGCTATTAAAGATTGATTTCATTACTTTTGAATAAAAATAATAGAATATGCAAAGCAATTATATCGCTTCTGACATTCAGCAATTGCAATATTATAAAGGCCTTGGAAATCGATTATATATTCCTGCGTAAAAGTGATGATTGACGTATAGAAAAGTTGGAGAAGCAATTACAATAATGGTAGAAATACAATTTATTTCTACCATTATTTAATCAGCGGAGAGTGAGAGATTCGAACTCTCGATACCCTTTTGAGGTATACACACTTTCCAGGCGTGCTCCTTCGGCCACTCGGACAACTCTCCGTTTTGATTTATAAGAATTGCGAAGATAAGATGATTCTTCGACTTAATAATTTTACATTTTTTTCAATGCCAAAATACTAAAATCTGTATCCACAGCTTTGATAGTGTTGCTTAATTTGCCAAGACCATCTATTTCCATTTCTACAACATCGCCAGGTTGCAACCATTGCACTTTATAGCTTGGATCGTTTAATAAACCTGTACCATTCAATTCTAAAAAGCAACCTGTACCTACTGTGCCACTACCAATTATATCTCCTGCAATGATATCTACACCATAAGCGCAACGCTCCAAAATTTCTGCAAATGTCCAATCCATATCTCCCATATTTCCTTGGCTTACTTGCACGCCATTTACCCAACACTTCATTGCCATATTGTAATTTTTACCAGTATGATTTGGTTTGCAAGGCACTTCTAAATGCGCTAATTCATCTGGAGTAACTAAAATGGGTCCTATTACAGTGCTAAAATCTTTGCCTTTTGCTGGCCCAAGGTTTAGCAACATTTCTTCCATTTGCAAAGTGCGCGCACTCATATCATTCATAATCATGTACCCTGCTATGTAATCATCAGCTTCGCTAGCTTTTATATTTCTACCAGTTTTCTTTACCAAAATTGCACCTTCTAACTCAAAATCTAATTTCTGAAAATGATCTGGCATGCATTCAATTTCACCAGGCCCTTGAATAGCATTATGGTTTGTAAAATAAAAAATTGGATACTGATCAAATTCTGCAATCATATCTACTTTTCTATTGCGGCGCGCTGCTGCTACATGCTGGCGAAAAGCATAACCATCGCGGCAACTTGTAGGGTTTGGCACTGGCGCAATTATATTTGCTTCTGCAAACAAAATAGATTGCACAACTACGCTACCTTCTTGCACCTTTGCAGATGCATCTTTTGCAATAGCGCAATATTTATCCCAATCTTGCAAAAAACCCTTTACGGTACTCGGCAAATCTGGATGCAATACATTGGTATTGTAAATTCTATCATTTATTAAAACAGCAAATTGCTCTTTTTGATTTTGAAGGTGCGTTACAAATTTCATAGTTGCAAAGGTAGCACCTAAAACTAAATGATACTTTATGATTTTGGAATGCAAATAGTTTTACTGCACCGCAAAGTATTCCGCAATTTATAAACATCATCCAAAGTATTGCAGTGCAATGATTATATTTGCTTTACTAACAGCTGAAGAATGATAAGTATACAACCAGGAGAAATTGCTACATCTAAATTACACGCTCATTTATTAGGGGCAGTAAGCCCAAGACCAATTTGTTTTGCTAGCACAATAGATGCAGATGGTAGGCACAATTTAAGTCCATTTAGTTTTTTTAATGTATTTGGTGTAAACCCTGCAACGCTTATTTTTTCGCCTGCTCGCCGTGTAAGAGACAATACAATAAAACATACATTAGAAAATTGCATAGCTACCAAAGAGGTAGTCATCAATATTGTAAACTATAATATGGTGCAGCAAATGAGCCTCGCCAGTTGTGAATTTCCAGCTGGTGTAAACGAGTTTGAAAAATCTGGATTTACGGCTATTGCTAGCGATTTGATAAAGCCAATGCGAGTAGCAGAAAGCCCAGTGCAAATCGAATGTATTGTAAAATCTGTTATAGAAACAGGCGACCAAGGTGGTGCAGGTAATTTAATTATTTGTGAAATGGTAAAAATGCACCTCAACGAAAATATATTGGATGCAGATGGTGTAATAGACCCAAATAAAATAGATACTGTTGGCCGCATGGGCAAAGATTGGTATGTGCGCGCTAGCGGGGCTGCCATATTTGAAGTGCCAAAACCAAATGCTAAAATTGGTATTGGTGTAGATAGATTGCCACAAAGTATTAAAGAAAGTAAAATACTTACTGGTAATAATTTAGGTATGCTTGGCAATGTAAGTAGCATGCCTACAATCAATGAAGAATTTAAAAATGTTGCTCTTACTTCTATACTATTATTTGATAGTAATAAAGACGATAAAGTACACAAACTAGCTAAAGATTTATTAGACAAAGGCAATGTAGAGGATGCTTGGCAGATCTTATTAAGAGCTTTGTAGCATGTTTGATAATTGGCCCCAAATAAATATTTTTTGCAATTAGAGCCATTGAGTATTTTATTTATTGCATCCATTTTTCACTGAAATAAACATTCCGATTATTTACCTTTACAGCTATGCTTTCTATTCAAGAATTATCTACGGCAAACCAAAATTTACTGCAAGCCATTGCACATAATAATATTACAATTTCGCATTTACCCTTATTAAAAGATGCTATCCATGCAAACGATGCACAGTATTATGTGCAAGACAATCCTATAATTGCAGATGTAGAATATGATGCATTATTTAAGGCATTAAAAAATTTAGAAGCAGAAAATCCTGATTTAATAACTGCAGAGAGCCCAACACAAAGAGTAGCAAAAGGATTGAATAATAGCTTTGCAACTGTGGCACATTTAGTGCCAATGCTTAGCTTAGAAAACAGCTACAATGCAGATGACTTAATAGATTGGGACAGAAAATGTAAAGAACTTGGCGAAACAGAATTAATAGAATATTGTATAGAACCAAAATTTGATGGTGCTAGCATTAGTTTGGTAATAGAAAATAATATGCTGTTGCGCGCTGCCACTCGCGGCGATGGTGTGCAAGGCGATGACATTACCAATAATGCAAAGCAAATTCGCTCCATACCACTTAGTGCAAATATTCAGCAATTTGGTATCCAAACATTAGAAATACGTGGCGAAGTAGTAATACACAAAGCCATTTTTGCAAAAGCAAATGAAGCACTGATTGCAGAAAACCAACAACCACTTGCCAACCCCAGAAACGCTGCTAGCGGTGCATTGCGCATGAAAGACCCTGCAGAAGTAGCAAAGCGCGGCTTAGATGTTTTTTTGTATAATGCATCTACCATCGTAATGCATAACAATCAAAAAATACCAAGCGAATTTTCTACACATTATCAAACATTAAAAACGCTTGCAGATATTGGATTTAAAAGTAGCTATGCAAATGCCAAAGTTGTCAATAGTATTGCAGGAGTAATAGAATATGTGCAAGAGTTTGAGGCCAAACGCGATGAGTTACCTTACGAAATTGATGGTATGGTAATAAAAGTAAACAGACTGGATTTGCAAGAAAAAATTGGACAGACCAATCATCATCCGCGCTGGGCTATTGCATTTAAATTTAAAGCAAGGCAAGCCACTAGCAAATTATTAAATATAGAATACCAAGTAGGCAGAACAGGTAGTATAACGCCGGTAGCCAAAATAGAACCTGTATTTGTAGGTGGCGTTACCATACAATCCTTATCCTTATTTAATGAAGAAGTAATACGCGAGAAACAATTGATGATAGGCGATACTGTGCTAATAGAAAGAGCAGGTGATGTAATACCTTATGTAGTAAAATCTTTCCCAGAATTGCGCAATGGCAGCGAAACAGAAATTATTTTTCCAAAACAATGCCCTGTGTGCAATGAAGCAATAGAAAAACCAGAAGAAGAAGCTGTGTGGAGATGTGTAAACATCAACTGTGCAGCGCAGGTAGCAGAGAAAATTATTCATTTTGCTAGTAAAGATGCCATGGATATTCGTGGGCTTGGTGATGCTAATATTCGTAAGTTTTTTGAATTAGGATGGCTAAAAAATATTGTTAGCATTTACGAATTGCCTTATGAACAAATTAGCACTATGGAAGGCTTTGGCGAAAAAAGTATAGAAAAATTAAAGCAAGCCATAGCAGCAAGTAAGGCGCAACCATTAAACAGATTAATTTTTGCTTTAGGCATTAGATATGTAGGAGAAACTACGGCTAAAACATTGTCTAGGAGTATTACACATATTCGAGACCTTGCTACTAAATCAGTAGAAGATTTATTGATAGTAGAAGATGTAGGTAAAAAAGTAGCTGCAAGTATTGTTGCTTTTTTTGCGCATCATGATAACTTAGACATATTAACGCAACTAGAAAATCATGGCATCAATTTGGCCAATACACAAAAGCAAGATGCCATGGAAGGTGGGCTGAGTGGTAAAACATTTTTATTTACAGGTACACTTACACAATTTAAAAGAGCAGAGGCAGAAGCCATGGTAGAAGCTAATGGAGGCAGTATTTTGGGAGGTGTAAGTGCTAAGCTAAATTACCTTGTAGTAGGCGAAGATGCAGGTAGCAAATTAGAAAAAGCAAAGAAACTGGGTACTATAAACATCCTTACTGAAGATGAATTTTTGTCATTAATTAAATAGTTTTTAACAGAAATTAGGAGAATATACACTTTTGTCTTAGATTTGTAAGACACTTCCTAATGCGTATGAAGAGAATAATATTAATTACTATATGTGCTTTTGCTTTACTATGTTGTATTGCTATTTCTTGTAAGAAAAGCGATTTTGGTGGATGTAATAACAAAACTAAGCAATTTACTTGTACAATCAATACTGAAAAATTCAGTGCAGATAGCAGCAGTTGCAGTTACGACACCACTAGCAAGCATGTATATTTATATGCAAGAGATACTTCTAAAAATGCATTATTATTGTTTTCTGTCTATTATCCTTTACAAGATATGGACATTATACTTAAACCAAAAGACTCACTCTTAAGCGGCAAAGTGGTTGCTAGTATTAATGGAAAATACTTTGAATCTAAACATGGTAATTTAGGATTAAGCAAAAATGATGATAACACAGTTTGTGGCCAGTTTTTCTTTAACGATGATATTGCCAAAGTAGATGTAAGCGTAGGAAAATTTACGGATATTCCTTGGGTATATTGGAAACCTTAGTTTTTGGGAGAAATTCCAAAGTACAAAATCCAGAAATTAAATGCCCACAGGGTGAAACTCGTGGTGGATAGCAAAGCCTCACCGCAAAGATAAAATTCCAAAATACAAAGTGCAGATACCTACTTTTTAGCAAAAAGTCTTACATCTAATATCTTACTACTAAATTATGACACACGATTTTTTTATGAAAGAGGCGCTTAAGCAAGCCAAAATAGCTTTCGAAAAAGATGAAGTTCCGGTAGGTGCCGTATTGGTAGTAAATGGGCAAATAGTATCTAAAGGATACAACCAAGTAGAACTATTACATGACAGCACAGCGCATGCCGAAATGCTTGCACTTACAGGTGCCTATGCCAACTTTGGTGCTAAATATATTCCAGAAGCAACTTTGTATGTTACAGTAGAACCTTGTTTAATGTGTGCAGGTGCCCTGCGCTGGGGGAAAATTAAGACTATCGTATTTGGCGCATACGATGAGAAAAATGGCGCTTCTCATTTTTGCGAAGTAAACCCGTACCACGAAAAAGCAGAAGTGATAGGTGGCATTTTAGAGCAGGACTGCGCGCAACTAATGAAAGATTTTTTTAAAGGGAAGAGAAAGTAAGATGTAAGTATCAAGACACAAGTATCAAGATTATTGAATTTGGATTTTCAACTTTATTTCCCATCCACAATAATATTACTACCATTATTAGGCATAATAATTACTTTAGCATTTTCACTATTAGCTAATTCTTTGTAGGCTTTTATTTGCTCATATTTCAATTGTTTATCACTAAGGCCTTCACCAATAATTTTTTGATAGTCGGCAATACCTTGCGCTTCTACCCTTTTACGATCTGCTTCTTGCTTTTCTTTGCTAAGCACATATTGCATTTTTTGGCTTTCTTGCTCGGTTCTTATTTTTTCTTCGATGGCTTTTTTTACTGTTTCTGGCAATGTAATATTACGTACCAAAATATTTTCTAAAATCAACCCGCGTTTTTTAAATTCTACCTCAATATCCTTTGTTATTCTAGCCTGATACTCATCCCGCTTAGTACTGTATAATTCTACAGCATCATAGTATACACTATTATCTCTTATTTTTGTGCGTGTAATTGGTCGCACAATCTTATCTATATAATCTGGCCCTACTAGTCTAATTAAATTTGGTGCATCGCTAGCACTTACCCGGTAAAGCACACTTAGGTCTATCACCAATTCCAAACCATCTTTGGTTAATGCGCGAATGGCATCATCTCCTTCTATATCACCCTCGTTGTGCTTGGCACTCATCGTATAGTTTTGTGTTTTTACATCTATTTTTCTAACACTTACTAGTGGGTTTACAATATTCAAACCTTCGGAAAGTGTGCGACTTTGTATTTTACCAAACAAACTTTGCACGCCTATCTGCCCGGCATTTAACTGCACAATACAAGATGATACAAAGCCTATGCTAATAAACAACACTGATAGAATGCTGCCATATTTTTTTACAGCCCCTACAATTGGTTGATTTGATACTGCCACTGATTTGCTTGCGATAAAAAGGATTACTCCTAAAATAATAAGAAACATAGTTATTGATTTTTTTTATGATGTAAAATTAGATAGCCATACAATAGCAATATTAATTACTATACAAGTGGTAAATACGAAGGAGGCATATAATGAAAGTAAGATGATAAGTGGTAAATGAAACCAATAACAAACTTTATTGAACACTCCCAACACTACCTATGCAAAGTGTAATTTCTTTTGGCAGAAAAATATTATAACAAGTTTAAAGAAATTATTTTAACAATATTACATCAAAATCAATCCTATTCCTAGCTACCTTTGTAGGCAGAAATGCGTTCCTTTATTTCCATATTATTATTATGCTGTTACACTATTAGTAGCAGTGGAATAGCTATGAGTAAGCATTATTGTGGTGGAGAGTTAGAAGTTGTTTCGTTTTATAAATCTGTAGAAGAATGCTGCTGTGGTATAGAGGCAGAAAACATATGTCAAGATGATAAAAAAGATTGCTGTAAAGATGAAAAAAGTTTTTCGAAATTACAAAGTGATCAAGCCATCAAAGAGTCAAAAATAATTTTACAACAGCATTTTTTATTTGTTGAAAAGTGTAATCAATGCAAATTTTATAATTCAAATACAGAACCAATTGTAGTTTTAAAAATAATAAATAATAATTATTGTAATCCTCCTCCAAATATATACCAACACAAGTTGTTTTTACAATTTTGCCAGTGGAAGTTGTATAGTTAAATGTTAGTAAGCATGTGATTACATGCCACAGATATTTTTAATGGGCAATTGCTGCCTAATATCCTATTAATTTAATTTTTATACAATGAAATATTTATTATTTATATTAAGCTTTACGCTGATAATCCCTTTTACAACCAATGCAAAAGGAACAACTTGCAAACAAACAATACCAGTAAGCGGCAATTGCGGCGAATGTAAAACCAGAATAGAAGAGGCGGCCTATAGCGTAGCTGGTGTAAAAGAGGCCACATGGAACAAAAAAACAAAAGAATTATTTGTAGTATTTAATTCTACAAAAACAAATATTAATGCAATAGCAGAAGCTATAGTAAAAGTGGGGCATGATGCCAATGGAGTAAAAGCATCTAATGCTATGTATACATCTTTACCAAGTTGCTGTGCTTACAGAGACGGCAAATGTGCTCATGATTAAAAATGTTTTTATTTATTTGTTCGTTATGTGTTTTGCATTTGTAAATTTTGCAAATGCCCAAGAAAAAGTTGATACAATTAAAGGAAAAGTAGAATTAGTATTTGAAGATGAAGATGTTCTAAAACCAGCTATTGGTGCGCAATTGCAATGGTTAAATACCTCTATTAAAACTACCACAAACCCTTTAGGAGAATTTGAATTGGCAACGCCTAGTAATGTAAATAAATTGATAGTTGCGTACAAAAATTTTGCAACGGATACTATCGAAATTCAAAAGCAAAGTAATTATATAGAAATAAAATTAAGCAAGCAAAAAACTAAACTAGGTGGAATAACAGTAGCGGCCAGAAAAAATGCTACAGAAGTGAGTTACCTCAGCACTATTCAATTATTAAAAATAAATAGTGGTGAATTAAAAAAAGCTGCATGTTGTAATTTGAGCGAAAGTTTTGAAACCACACCAAGTGTAGATGTAAGTTTTACTGATGCAATTACTGGTCAAAAGCAAATTCAAATGCTTGGACTTGCAACACCCTATACATTAATTACGCAAGAAAATATTCCTACAATACGTGGTTTGGCAAGTATTACAGGTTTGAACTTAACACCGGGTTCCTGGGTGCAAGGTATGCAATTGAGCAAAGGAACAGGTAGTGTGGCCAATGGATATGAAAGCTTGGCAGGGCAAATAAATGTAGAATTACAAAAGCCAGATGCAAGTGAAAAAATATATTTGAATTTGTATCAAAATAGTGGTGGTAGAAGCGAAGTAAATGTAAACCTAGCAAAAAAATGGAATGCTACAACTAGCAGTGGTTTATTGCTTCATTACAAAAACCAATGGTACAAGCAAGATATGAATAAGGATGGCTTTATGGATAATCCTTTAGGTAATCAATTGATTGGGTTGTATAGAATGCAATATTTTTCTGTCAATGGTTTAGAAGTGCAAGGCAGTGTAAAATGGAGTAGCGTATACAACAATGGTGGCCAACTACAAAATATTGGCTGGCATTTTACAAGCAATTTAAACCGCCAAGAAGCTTGGCTAAAAATAGGAAAGTTGTATAGAGGTAAACCTTGGAAAAGTATGGGATTGCAATTAGCAGGCTTTATTCACCAGCAAGATCTACAAACGCCACAGCACAGTTACAATGGTAAGCAAAATAATTTTTATGCCAATTATATTTACCAAAGTGTAATAGGTAATACCAACCATCAATATAAAATTGGCTCTAGTTTTTTGTATGATCATTATACAGAGTTACTGCCAGATACCACGCTTGGCAATTTGCATAGAACAGAAACAGTGCCTGGTATTTTTGCAGAGCATACTTACAATCATCTAAATAACTTTACTATTGTTTCTGGGTTGCGCTTAGATTTTCATCATTTGTATGGCGCTTTTCTTACACCACGCATTCATATTAGGTATGTGCCTATTGGCAAAACAGCTTTCCGATTTTCTATAGGCAGGGCGCAGCGTACTGCTAGTTTTTTAGCAGAAAACCAACAAGCTTATTTTAGTGCACGGCAATTTATTTTTAATGGTAATAAAGCCAATTGGCAAAATGGTATTCAGCCAGAGGTAGCTTGGAATGCGGGCACTAGTATTACACAACCTTTTA
This sequence comes from uncultured bacterium, assembly GCA_903921675.1. Classification (GTDB taxonomy): domain Bacteria; phylum Bacteroidota; class Bacteroidia; order Chitinophagales; family Chitinophagaceae; genus CAIXQW01. Next base: position 14,482 of record CAIXQW010000121.1, read on the forward strand.
CACTGAACTACAGAAAAGGTACAATGCTTTTAGATTACTATTTCAGTTGGTTTACCAAACAAATAATTGCAGACTACGAAACACCTAGGCAAATTCAATTTTATAATTTAAATGGTAAATCAATTTCGCATAGCTTGCAAGCACAAATAGATTATGAGGCTATTAGAAAAAAATTAGATATTCGGCTTGCTTATCGCTACTACAATATTGCTACTACTTACCGCGCAACAGATTTGCAAAGACCATTGGTAAGTGCGCATCGTGGGTTTATCAATTTGGCATATCAAACCAAAACCAAATGGAAATTGGATTATACCTTGATAGTAAATGGCAGCAAAAGATTGCCTAACTATTTTGTAAATCATAATACAGATTCAAATTTCCACATGCAAACATCTCCAACATTTATTACCATGAATGCGCATGTTAGTAAGCAATTTAAGAAAAATATAGAGGCATATTTAGGCGGTGAAAACCTCACAAATTACATGCAGCATAATGCAATTATTTCTGCAACTAATCCATTTAGTGCCGACTTTGATGCTAGCCAAACTTGGGGACCTGTAATGGGCTTGAATGTGTATGTTGGGTTTAGGTGGATGATGAAGTAGATTTTAATTTATTCATAGTCTTAATTATTTTAGAAAGTTTTTAAACTTTCTAAAATAATTTTTATTCTTCTAAATTTACTTCATAGCTTGTACTTCTGCCAGCATGGGTTACTATTAAAATATTTTTTAAAACTAAATCTTGTAAGTCTCTAGTAGCAGTTGCTTTCGATGTTTTATTAATAGATTGATATTTTGTAGCATTGATGCCACCAATGAAATCTCCTTCCATACTTCCGGCTAAAACTCTTTGCAACATCTTTAATTGCCTATCGTTTAGCAGTGGTGTTTTAGCAATAAAAAACCTTGACTTTTTTAATGAGTATTGCACTGATTGAATAAATTCGGTTTGTGCTTTTATGCAGATAGAGCAAAAATATTTTATCCAGTCGTCTATTCTATTTTGTACTTGGGCTTTGTTCAAATAATTGTAATAATTTTTTTTATCGTTTTCTATAGCTCCAGATAAACTAAGCAAAACTGGCCTGTTCAAACCTTGCGATAATACTTTTTCTGCCAATATTCTACCTATTCTTCCATTGCCATCTTCAAA
>CAIXQW010000122.1 GCA_903921675.1 uncultured bacterium
AATCTTTAAGTAAAACAATGAAATTCCCAGATGAAATTTTATCATTTGCAAGTCAAGATTCTATTGGTAGTTATGGAATATTTTATAATAAACATGGAGCATATAATATGAGCTACTCTATAGCTAATAAAATATTGCCAATTAATAAAACTAAAAGGAGAATTAATTCTAATTTAAACTGTTCTTTTCAATTAAAATTAGAAAAGAATCTAAATAAATTTGGCGAATTAGTTTCTACTTTTGAAATAAATACATTTTTACAATCACTTATAAATGGGCAAATTGGAGCAAAGGTTGACATCAAAAATAATTCACATTTAGAGATAGCGAGAGTAATTTATAATGCTTTAAATTTTGCAGTTGCAGAAAAACCCAGTACAGCTCATCTGCAGAATATTAAAGGTTTAATTGAAACATTAAAATCAAATGAGCCAAATTTATTTGATGATTCAGATGAATTGAAAATGCTATGCAACAACATATTGATTATTGAAAGAGAAAATTAATTTTATTATTTACTTCATTTTCGCCACTTGTCGTATATTTGCAGACAAATGGCAATTATGAAAACTTCATCTGATACTATACATTTACAAGAATTTATATTACCTAAAAACACTCTTGGGAATAATAGTAAGAAAACTGACACAATTTTAAATACAAAATCTACCTTTTTACCTAATGAAAATTTGGTAACAATTTTTACTTATAAACAATTAGAAAAATTTGCAAAACAAACTTCTTTTGATATAATGCAATGGGCATATTTCATTGGCATAAGCCCAAGAACAATGCATAGGTATTCTTTGGAAAATAAAAAATTCGACAGCCTTCAAAGCGAAAGAATTGAACAATTAATTCATTTGTTTGAACATGGTAAAGAAGTATTTGGCAAATACGATATATTTTGTAATTGGCTTTTATCTGAACCGCCATGCATTAATGGCACTATTCAATTGCAATGGCTATGCAGTTTCAAAGGCACACAAATGATAGATAGCCAACTTGGTAGAATAGAACATGGAGTATACGCGTAATGAAGGTTTATAGAATTGCTAAAACTAAATTCATCAGCGACCTAACAGGCGCTGGCGCCAAACAATATGGCGGCAGATGGAATGAAGTAGATTCTGCTATGTTATATACTTCTGCAAATGTTTCGTTGTGCATTTTAGAATGTTTGGTGCATATCATCAAAAGTCCTTACAAAGAAAGTTATAGTTTGCTAACATTAGAAATATCCGATAAGTCCAAAGGAAAAAAAATTTCAAGTAAATCTCTAAAAAAAGACTGGATGCATGATGAATTCTATACAAAAACAATTGGTGAATATTTTTTGAAGGATAATGAATTATTATTTATGGAAGTACCAAGTTGTATTGTGCCTCATGAAAAAAATATACTCATTAACCCTTTACATATCAAGAAAACGACTTGTAAAATTTTAAAAGCAGAAGAGTTTATTTTCGATAAAAGATTCTTTAATTAATCACCTCCCTCACCAAACTTTCGCCATACCAATATGGTAGCAATGCTTCGTTGTCTATTGGCTTTGTGATGATGAGATTTGCTTTTTTCCCAACTGTAATTGTTCCGTACTCAGCACTCATTTCTAATGCAGCAGCTGCATTAATTGTGCAGGCATTAATCGCTTCGGCTGTTGTCATTTTCATTTGTGTGCAAGCTAGGCTTGTCACAAAATTCATATTAAAGCTTGGGCAACTACCAGGATTGTAATCGCTAGCCAATGCCACTGGCAAGCCAGCGTCTATTAACATTCTAGCGGGTTGATAATGCATTGCCAAAAAGAAAGCTGCACCTGGCAATAATACTGGCATGGTATTGCTTTGCAGCAAACATTCTACCTCTGGTGTATCCATACTTTCTAAATGATCAACACTAATTGCATTGTATTTTACACCGCACTGCACCCCTCCACTATTATGCAATTGATTGGCATGAATTTTTGGTTTCAATCCATGTGCAATACCACATTCTAAAATGGCGCTAGTTTCTTCTACACTAAAAAATCCTCTCTCACAAAATGCATCAATATATTCTGCTAATCCTTCTGCAGCTATTTGCGGAATCATTTTTTTGCAAATCATATCTATATAGCCTTGATGATTATTTTTAAATTCCACTGGGTAAGCATGCGCACCTAAAAAAGTAGCTTTAATAGGCATTACTTTTTCTGCTTGTAATCTTTTTATTACGCGCAACATTTTAATTTCTGCATCTACACTTAATCCATATCCACTTTTTATTTCTATAATTCCTGTTCCTAAATTTTTTGCAGCATACAATCTTGCTAAACTTTTATCAAACAAATCGTCTTCACTCGTGGCTTGCAATTTGGCAGCACTATTCAAAATACCTCCACCTTTTGCAGCAATTTCTTCGTAACTAACACCAGCTATGCGCATTGCAAATTCTTCTTCGCGTGTAGCAGCATGCACCAAATGTGTATGACTATCAATCCATGCTGGCATTACAATTCCTTGTTTGGCATCAATAGTTTTATCGGCAGTTTGCTCGGTATTTAAGTTACCCATTGCACCATATGCATGAATCACATCGTTTTCTATGATCAAATATGCATTTTCGATACTAGGCAATTGATTCATTGCAGCACCTTTTAATACCAAAGGAGAATTATCTTTTGTGTAGGTGTGTAAAAGTTTTTTTATATTTGTGATAAGGATGCGCATAGATCACAAAAGTAATATGCATAATTTATAAATGGGCAATAATAGTTTAGGTAATATTTTAAAAGTAACTAGTTTTGGCGAAAGTCATGGCGCTGCAGTTGGCTGCATAATAGAAGGTATGCCCGCTGGTTTAACTATCAATATAGCAGCTATGCAAGAAGCTGTAAATCTTCGCAAAACAAATCAATCTGCATTTGCAAGTGCAAGGAATGAAGAAGATACAATTGAAATTATTTCTGGCGTATATGAAAATAAAACTTTAGGCACTCCTATCTGCATACTTATAAAAAATACAGATGCTAAATCTGCCGACTATACAAACATTGCAACTACTTACCGACCTAATCATGCAGATTATACAACACATGCAAAATATGGCATTCGCGATTACAGAGGTGGGGGCAGAAGCAGCATTCGCATTACAGCGCCTTTAGTAGCAGCTGGTGCATTGGCATTGCAATTGATAGAGCACATTTATGCAGATGTAAACATTCAGTCTTATGTATATCAAATAGGCAATGCAAGTATGAGTGAGGAAGAAAAAGCTTCTTATTTTACTGACAATCAAATTTTCGGAAATGAAGTAAGATGCCCATCTGCAAAAACAACAGAAAACATTTTAACAGAAATTGCAACCGCAAAAAATAATGGAGACACATTAGGCGGATGCATTCAAACAACCATCACCAATTTACCGGTTGGCATTGGAGAACCAATTTTTGCAAAGCTACAAAGCGCATTGGGTGCAGCAATGTTAAGCATCAATACAGTAAAAGGATTTGAATACGGAGAAGGATTTACTGCATCTACTAAAAATGGTAGTCAACATAATGATGAATTTGCAATAAGCAACAATACAATACATACAAAAACAAATAATAGCGGAGGCATACAGGGTGGCATTAGCAATGGTATGCCAATTATTTTCAGAACAGCATTTAAACCAATTAGCAGCATTACAAAAGCGCAACAAACTATTAATGAAAACGGTGATAATATTGCAATAGAAATTAAAGGCAGGCATGATGTATGCGCAGTACCGCGTGCAATACCAATTGTAAATGCTTACACTGCAATTGTGCTAGCCGATTTGATTTTACAAAATAAATTATCTAAAATTTAAAAAATGAAAATAAAAATAATTGTATTACTTAGCATCATTGGCAATTTATGCTTCGCACAAAATAGAGATAGCTTAAGAAATTTAATGTACAATAGCAATCCTGTAAAAGAAATTAATATGGCCAATAATATACCAGGAGCAGCCATGCCAATTTTTACCATTTTAAAAGTAGATAGCACAAAATATAGCACAAAAGAAATTCCTGCAACTAAAAGTGCCATTGTGGTTTTGTTCAACCCAAATTGCGAGCATTGCATGGAAGAAACTAAATTGATATTAAAAAGTTTAGACCAATTTCCTAACACACAATTTGTATTTGTAACTGGTGATAATATGATGCCTTATTTACCTGGCTTTATAAAAAATACAAAATACGAATACACGCCACAATTGCAAATAGGCTTAGATATGGATTATATAACTCCTACTATTTTTGCGATGGAAGGAATACCACAAATTATGATTTATGGTAGAGATAAAAAACTAATTGATATACTTTATAAAGATGTGCCGATGTCTAAAATACAAAGTGCATTAAACAGAGATAAATCGGAATTGAGAATGGATATGGATAATCCGCCGCAAATTTTAGAGAAGAAAGAAATGCCAAAAGCATCGAAAAAAATATTCAAAAAGAAAAGGAAAACAGTTAAAATATAAATACATTGACGATGATTACCTCTACTGTAGCAAAAAATTGTTTAGCCTGTGGCAAAATATTAAAAGGCAGAATTGATAAGAAATTTTGTGATGATGGATGCCGTAATAATTACAACAATCAACAGAATAGTGATAGCACTAATTACATTCGCAACATTAATAATATTTTGCGTAAAAACAGAAGGTTGATAGAAGAGTTTATTCAAAAATCTGGTGCTACAACAGCTAGTGTATCTAAAGCCAAAATGATAGAAGCTGGTTTTAATTTTAAATATTTTACAAATACTTTCAAAACCAAAACTGGCTCTATATATTATTTCAATTACGAATATGGCTATTTATTAAAAGAAAATGATTGGGTATTTTTGGTAAAAAGCAAAGAAGGAAATGAGTAGTTAATTATTGTATGATATTTGTAAAATTTGGCATCCAGAATTAATAGATACTGAAAAATTATTTCTGATATTTCATTATAATTATGAAACAGCTATTATAATTAATAGCACTCTGTAATAGCCCTGATAGTAATGAATCCCGATGTTAAATCGGGAGAAATGAATAGCAGGAATAGCTTCAAAAAAAATCCAAATCATAAGGCATGATACCTTTTGTTGTCTTCGTGCCTGCCAATGTTTCAATCGGCACAAGTCAGCTCCTGTAACAAGTGTAACCTCGGTATCGGGATTGAAAAATCTAACATTCGATCCACATGTTGATTTTTATAATAAAAATCAGATGCTTTTCTACCAACATCATGTATAGCAAACCCAATTGCTTAATACATTTGCATTACAAAAATTAAAATTAAAAAATTATGAAAGTAACAGTAGTAGGTGCAGGTGCAGTAGGTGCAACTTGTGCAGACAATATTGCTCGCCGCCAAATTTGCGAAGAGTTAGTCATTTTAGATATTAAAGAAGGTTTAGCAGAAGGTAAAGCAGCAGACATGATGCAAACTGCCACATTATGCGGCTTTGACACAAAAGTATCTGGTAGTACTAACGATTATAGCAAAACTGCAAATAGTGATGTAGTTGTAATTACTTCTGGTATTCCGCGCAAGCCAGGCATGACTCGCGAAGAATTAATTGGTACAAATGCACAAATTGTAAAAGGTGTTACAGATAATATTTTAAAACATTCTCCAAATGCAATCATTATTGTAATATCTAACCCGATGGATACAATGACATACTTGGCATTAAAAAGCAGTGGATTGCCAAAAAATCGCATCATAGGTATGGGTGGAATATTGGATAGTGCGCGCTTCAAATTTAATTTGAGCAACGCATTAAACTGCAGTCCTAACGATTTGCAAGGTGTAGTAATTGGAGGACATGGTGATACAACTATGATTCCATTAACTAGATATGCAACCTACAATAGCGTAGCGGTTAGCGAACTATTAGATGCAGAAACTTTAGCAAAAGTAAGCGCAGATACAATGGTTGGAGGAGCTACACTAACTAAATTATTAGGTACAAGCGCATGGTATGCACCAGGTGCTGCTGGCGCTGCTTTGGTAGAAAGCATAGTACGCGACCAAAAGAAATTATTCCCTTGTTGCGTAGCATTAGATGGCGAATATGGCCAATCTGATATTTGCTTAGGTGTACCAGTAATTATTGGAAAAAATGGTTGGGAGAAAATTATTGATTACAAATTGAACGAAGCAGAGCAAGCAGAATTTAATAAAAGTGCTCAATCAGTAAGAGATATGAATGAAGTTTTAAGCACACTTACTTTAGCTTAGTTTAAAAAAAATAAATTAAAAAGCCACAGCAATTATTTGTTGTGGCTTTTTTTATTTCATTTAGGAAATTATTCAACTTCTTCGCTGTAGTATAATTTACAGAATCTAAGAAGGTAGTTTGATTTTGGTAACTATTAAATATTAAAACAAGCTACTTTAATGTCTTGCTGTTGCATATTATACATTAAATCTAAAGTGCATTACATCACCATCTTTCACTAAATATTCTTTCCCTTCTATTCTTAATTTTCCTACTTCGCGGCATTTTGCTTCGCTACCATAAGCTACAAAATCATCGTAGCCAATTACTTCTGCTTTAATAAAGCCTTTCTCAAAATCGGTATGTATCACACTTGCTGCCTGAGGCGCCTTCCAACCATCTATAATAGTCCAAGCGCGAACCTCTTGCACTCCTGCCGTAAAGTATGTTATTAAATTTAATAAAGAATATGCGCTGCGAATTAATCTGTTCAATCCCGGTTCTTTCAATTGGTATTCTTCTAAAAACATTTGTTTATCCTCATCGCTTTCCAACTCACTTATTTGCGCTTCAATATTATTATTCATTACAATCACTGTAGCGCCTTCTCCTTTTACAGATTCTATTAAAGCCTCACTAAATTTATTGCCGGTGTGCAAGCTAGCTTCGTCTACATTTGCTACATACATTACTTTTTTTGCAGTCAATAAAAACAAATCTGCAATTGCAGGTAATTCTTCTTTAGTCAAATCCATCTCACGCACATTTTTCCCCTGCTCTAAATGCGCTTTTACTCTTGCTAGCACTTCTAGCTCCACCTTAATAGTTGGTTGCATTTTCAATAATTTTTCGCAACGAGAATGTTTTTTTTCTACGCTTTCTAAATCTTTTAATTGCAATTCTGTATCAATAATTTCTTTGTCGCCAACAGGATTAATTGGGCCTTCTTCTCTTAAAATATTTTCATCTTCAAAGCAGCGAATCACATGAACAATAGCATCTACTTCGCGAATATTTGCTAAAAATTTATTGCCCAATCCCTCACCTTTACTGGCACCACGCACTAAACCTGCAATATCTACAAACTCGATAGTAGTTGGTAAAATTCTTTCAGGCACTACCAACTCTGCCAATTTATTCAGTCTAGCATCTGGTACATCTACCAAGCCAATATTTGGATCGATAGTGCAAAAGCGATAATTGCTAGCTTGCGCTTTTGCATTATTGCTAACTGCATTAAAAAGTGTAGATTTTCCTACATTCGGTAATCCTACTATGCCTACTTGTAAAGCCATTATTTATTATTTTTGATTGATAAAAGTGCGCAAAGATAACGCAAAGCGCTTAGATATTAGATGTTAGCATTAATATATTTGGTAGCAATTGCATTGCTTAACGGCTTATTTTTTTCGCTTAGTTGGTTTTTGCCCTCTGGTAATTTTTTTACCATACTTAGCCATCATTTTATCTTTACGAGAAACTTTTACATTCACCTTTACATTTTTTTCTGCTTTGGCATGAAATGCGCCTTGCGATTCTACTTTAGGCAATGCAGCATTCAGCTCTTTTTGATTTGGGTTTTCTATTTCCCAATTTAGTAATTCTTCATTCACCTCTACCCCATCAGGAAAATCTTTTTTAGGAATTTCGATATTTATAAAAATTTGAATTGCCTTAAGCAAATCATTTTCTTTTTCAGTATTGAAGGTAATGGCAATACCTTTTTTTGTAGCTCTTCCTGTTCTACCAATTCTATGAATATAATTTTCTTCAATGTCAGGCACATCAAAATTAATTACATGGCTAATATCTGACACATCTATACCTCTACTCAAAATATCTGTTGCTACTAAAATTCTAATTGCACCACTTTCAAAATTTTCAATTGCTCTAAATCTAAAAGTTTGTTCTTTGTTGGAGTGAATAATTGTAACATCATCTTCGTATTCCAAAGCCAATCTTTCATACACCCGATTTGCCATTTTTTTGCTGCATGTAAATATTAATACTTTAGAAGCATTTTCACCATTTAATACATTGCGCAACAAATTCATTTTAGTATTAAAGTTTACAGCATCATATACAATTTGTTCGATTGCATCCACTGTTTTACCAACTGCATCTACTTCTATACGAGCTACATTTACAAAATGATCTTTTATAAACTGCGCAACATCACTTTGCATAGTAGCAGAGAATAATAAATTTTGACGCTTAGGTGGTACTAAATCTAAAATGCTATTTAATTGAGTTCTAAAACCCAAATCTAACATTACATCCACTTCGTCTATCACTACACGTTTTACATTTTTTGTTTTAAATGCTCTAGCCATCATCAAATCAAACATTCTACCAGGTGTTCCCACAATAATGTCTGCACCATTTTCTAATTCCAATTTATGACGATTCAAGCCCACTCCACCAAATACACCAACTGCTGTTGCATTGGTGTATTGTGCAAGAGCGAAAATTGTTTCCAATACTTGCACAACCAATTCTCTTGTTGGCACTATAATTAATACTTGAGGGTCTTTTACTTTTGCAAATTTCCAATGCATTAGGCAAGGCAATACATAAGCTACTGTTTTACCAGTACCAGTTTGTGCAATACCACATACATCTTGCCCACTCATAGCCACACCAAACACCTCTTTTTGAATTGGTGTTGGAGATGTGTAGCCCAAATCGTCAATTGCATTTCTGATAGTACTGCTTAGTTTTAGGTCGTCCCAAGTATTCATAGTTGGCAAAGATAGTTTTTAAAAAATTAATGACTTAATTTCAAATCTGCATCCTTAAAAAGAGTGTCGCAACGCTTTGTAAATAATTGTTTGAATTGGTCTTTAAATTCATTACTTAAAAAACTTTTATCTACATGATATTTTATTTCTTTGGTGCAATAATAAAAATTAGTAAGGGTTGCATCTAATACTTTTTTATGCAAACCAGCATTTTCAAAAGCACATAAAAAATCGGCATATTTTAATTTGCGTTTTTTGCCATTTAATGTCAAAGCAAGTTCTTCTGTATCTGCAGGATTTACAAGCGAAGTAGAAAGTAAATCGTAGGCAGGAGACAATACATATCCCATACTTACAGCCTCTAATAACGAAAAATTTTTCAAATGCATATCAGCATTACCCGTTAAGTAACAAAACAAAACCAATTCGTAAAAATTAGTTACATCCAATAATGGATTTGCAGAATATTTTAATATTGCCTTAGCTACCTGCTCATGACTACCCTTATATTTATCCTCTGTTAGTCTTTCTGTTACTTGGCACATATCTAACATGTGCAGCTTCTGCTTTCTGGTTCTATCTACTCTTTTGGTTATGTAACACAAAGTGCCATCTTGCAATCTGACTAAACTATGCGGCACAGTTTGCAGACCACATACTTTTGCCAAGTACATTGTAAGATGCTCTACTTCTGGCAATTGCGGGTAAAATTCGCTAGGAGGCTTTAGTATATAGTCGCCATACAAACCAACTATCGTTAATTTTTTTGTTACATTTTTTTCTGCTGCACGATGCAAACTAAGAGATACTTTTGCTTGCACACCGGTTACAGCCTGATGGCTATACAATACCTTTTCGGCTAATTTTTCTACATCATTTTTATTGTACCCCAGCAATGGAGTTTCCAATTGTCCAAAAAATTTTTTATTACATGCTTGATGAAAATCTGATTGATTATTATCCAACCAATCATAACAATACAAACATCTATTTCGCAGCGGTAAATCATCCTCGCGCACCATGCTTACTTCTTCTTCATTTAAATAAGCATCATATTGATAATATTTTTTTTTATAGTTTTTCACTAATTATTTATTCTTTTTTTACACTTACAGCACCTATACAATCTTGGCAACACACCAATAATATTCCCATTCTATCTTTTTCATTTAGCTTCCAATTTTTTTCGGCTATTGCTAGTAGCCACCCTTCTGGTATTAGCCCATCAAAAAACGGAAACAATACATTGCTAGTAAATTTTTCTATTTGCAATGGAAAAGAAAATGAGAGTGGCTTTGCATTTTTATTTTGCAAATATTCAGCTGTATACATAAATGAATATCCAGCATCTGTTTCTAGCAATTCGCCAGCTAGCATATCATACATCCATACATTTCCTTTTCTACTCATTGTTTAATAATTCATTTCTATCCATTGGCACTGCACCTAGTGTATGCCCAAACATTTTTAATACTTCATTTACTTTATCCATTCTTGCTGTTTCTTTACCACTTTCTAACTCTCTTAAAAAACGCAATCCCACCCCTGCTTTTTGAGCAAAAGATTCCTGCGTAATTTTCATTTGCTTTCTACGATGTTTGATAAACAATCCCAATGAATTTATTGTATGCATCCCACAAAGATATACTTTTTATTATAATATTACACCCTTTTAAGCACTATTTAACTATTTTATCTATTTTTTATACCTTTTTAGGTATATTATATGCAATTTAGATATTTTTTATACCCTATAAGGTATATTATAAAGTATTATTCATCCACTCTTTTCCTAAGTTCTTTTATCTCGCCTTTTATTTTTTTGTTCTTCATTCTTTTTTCTATAACAGCTTGTGGAACTTTTGAAGGCTTTCTTTTTTTAGGAATATGTAGCGCCTTAGTAACAAGTTCGTTAATTTTTTTAATTACGATTTCTTTGTTACCTATTTGCGATCTATCTGATGAGGCTGTTACAATCAAATTACCTGCATCATTTATTTTATTTGCTAATTTTTTTTGTATTATTTTTTTTTGCTCTTCAGTAAAGAGCGCACTATTTTGAATATTCCATCTAGCTTCTACTTTTGTTTCTACCTTATTTACATTTTGACCGCCTTTGCCACTACTGCGGCTAGTTTTTAATTTTAATTCTGACGAGATATCTGATTTTTGCATTTTACAATTATAATTTTAATGCACCAAAAATTCAATTCGAGTTTTTTTGCTAACCCATTTGGCCATTTCACTAAATCTATTCGTAAAGGTATAATTTATGCACAAAAAAAAGCACCCAATTTTTCAATTAGATGCTTTTAAAAATTTTATTTTATTCTTCTATTTCATCTGTTGTACAGCAGTGCTATCTCCTACCTTAACCGTATCAGTTATAACTGTGCTAGCTGTATTTTGCACTTCCTTTTTACATATATCACATTTTCCACCACAGGTTTTATCACACACTTCCACTCCCTTATCATCTTTTTTACAGCAGTCACTGTTAGCACCAGCTGCGCAACAATCATCATTACCTTGCGAACCAACTGAAGCACTTCCACCACCATTCATAACACTAGAACATTGCTCATCTGTGCAACCTGCTGCCTTACAAGCTGACATCATTGTACCCATTTTTTGAATACGATTCTCTTGAATTTTATCTTTAAACATACCACTTAAAGTAGGCGCTATTACTAAAGAAACGATACTCATTAATTTAATTAAGATATTCATAGATGGGCCAGATGTATCTTTGAATGGATCACCAACCGTATCACCTGTTACAGATGCTTTATGCGGTTCTGATTTTTTGTAATAAGTTTCTCCATTAATATCAACACCTTTTTCAAAAGATTTTTTAGCGTTATCCCATGCACCACCTGCATTATTTTGGAACATACCCATTAATACACCACTTACTGTTGCTCCAGCTAAGAAACCACCTAATACTTCGGGGCCTAATAAGAATCCAATTATTAATGGAGATACAATAGCTATTGCACCGGGCAACATCATTTTTTTGATAGAAGCATCTGTAGAAATGGCAACGCATTTATCGTATTCAGGTTTCCCTTTGCCTTCCATAATACCTGGAATTTCGCGGAACTGACGACGAACTTCTTCTACCATTGCCATAGCAGCTTGGCCTACAGCACGAATAGCTAAAGAAGAGAAAATAAATGGAATCATTGCACCAACAAACAATCCTGCAAGTACATCTGCTCTGTAAATATCAATTCCATCAATACCAGCAATACCTACAAACGCAGCAAATAAAGCTAGTGCTGTTAATGCAGCAGATGCGATAGCAAAACCTTTTCCAGTAGCTGCTGTAGTATTTCCAACGGCATCTAAAATATCTGTTTTTTCGCGAACCTCAGCAGGCAACTCACTCATCTCTGCAATACCGCCTGCATTATCTGCAATTGGACCAAATGCATCAATAGCTAATTGCATACCTGTAGTAGCCATCATGCCTGCAGCTGCAATAGCCACACCATATAACCCAGCAAAATGATAAGAAAAGAATATACCACCAGCTAAAACTAAAATTGGTAAGAATGTACTTTCCATACCAACAGCTAAACCACCAATAATATTAGTTGCATGCCCAGTTGCTGATTGATTAACTATACTTTGAACAGGTCTTTTTCCCATTGCGGTATAATATTCTGTAATAACACTCATTAATGTACCCACTACTAAACCTACGCATATGGCGTAAAATACATGCATATTAGTAAAATCAAACCCACGCAAACTCATATTTGCAGGCAAAATATAATTTACTAAAAAGAAACAAACTATAGCTGTTAAAACAATAGAACCATAGTTACCCATATTTAATGCTTTTTGCACTTTTGATGTGCTTAATCCTGCATCCTCGCTAATTCTAACAAAGAAAGTACCAACGATAGATAGTAAAATACCAATACCTGCAATTAACATTGGTAATAAAATTGGGGCTAAACCACCAAACATATCAGTACCGGCGGCACTAGTTGTTTCGCGACCCAAAACCATTGTAGCCAACACTGTAGCTACATAAGAACCAAATAAATCGGCACCCATACCTGCTACGTCTCCTACATTATCACCAACATTATCTGCAATTGTAGCAGGGTTACGTGGATCATCTTCTGGAATACCAGCCTCTACTTTACCTACTAAATCTGCACCAACATCAGCTGCTTTGGTATAGATACCACCACCAACACGAGCAAACAATGCAATACTTTCTGCACCTAAAGAAAAACCAGTTAAAACTTCAATAGCACGTTTCATTTCTTCGCTATCAACTGCAGCATCTTTTGCAAAAATCATTTTTAAAATAATAAATAAACTACCTAAGCCCAAAACAGCCAAGCCAGCTACACCCATACCCATTACAGATCCACCCGTAAAAGATACTTTTAAAGCTTTACTTAAACTTGTTTTAGCAGCTTCTGCAGTGCGCACATTGCTTTTAGTAGCAATACGCATACCTAAGAAACCTGCTAAGGCACTTAAAAATGCACCTATAATAAATGCAATGGCTATAGACCAGTGACTATTTTTATCTGTCCCCCCCATGATGCCCAATAATAAAGCTGCAATTACTACAAAGTAACCCATTACTTTATATTCTGCTTTTAAAAATGCCATTGCACCTTCTGCTATATAACCTGCAATTTCTTTCATGCGGTCGTTGCCGGCACTTTGTTTATTTACCCATGCGCTTTGTATAGCGGTGTAAATAAGAGCGATAATACCAAAGACTGGCACTAAATAAAATAATTTATCCATATTGTTTTTTTTAGGAGTGCGAAATTAGAAAAAAAATGGGGAAAATGGCACTTTTTACCCTAAAAAAGACAGATAAACCTAATTAAAAGAAGCAAATTGCTTAAATTCTGCCTAAATCCTGACCAATTGAATCAATTTCTTCGGTACCTCTACCAGTTATCTCATCATAAAATTTTGCATTAGATGCATTGATATATGGAATTAAAAATAAAAATCCTATACCTACAGTTAATATGCATAAAAATGCCCAGCCAATAAAGCTCAGATTAAATATAAAATAATCACCTTTATGACCCTTCATAATTTCCCAACTTTTTTTCATTGCATCTACCGCAGATATTTGCGGTTCGTCGTGCATCACCCTAAAAGTTTGTGATAAGCCTAATGCAAAAATACATCCAGGAATAATTAATAATATAAAACCTAAAAGAATTACCAAAGTCATTAATAACATTGCTAAAAAAGCATTGCCAAAATTTTGAAACCCACTAAATAAATTATTGAAAGTTGGATTTTGATTCCTAGATAATAATAAAAAATAGGATGTCATGCCTAAAGTAAGTGGCCCACCTACCACTAATGAACCTAATGGAACAATAGAAGCTATTCCAGATATTAATCCATAAACTAAACAAAGCCCAACAGCTTCATCCCATTTATTTCGACCTAATTGCGTTAATGCGTATTCTTTCATTGCTGTGTAAGATAATCTCATATAAATTTTATTTTAGAATATAAAACTAGTATTTTTAATCAATTAAAAAATAAAAATTTATTTAAACGGTATAAAAATTCAAATGTCCAATCCATTCTTCACTTACTTACAATTTAATAAAGTAGAACAATTTAATGAGGCTACACAGGTTTTAATAGACGCAGGTATACCCTATCAAAGCGAAGATAGTCATCAGTTTTTTGACCCCTCTTATTTACACAATGATGCTACAAGAGATATACGAGTACTCGTACAACAAAATGATTTTGGCAAAGCAAACACTGCATTTAAAAAATTTTACACAGACCAGTTAGATAAAGTAGACCCTACCTATTTTTTATTCCAATTTAATAAAGCTGAATTAAAGAGTGTGATTAGTAACCCTGAAGAATGGGGAATGTTTAATTGCATGCTTGCAGAAAAACTACTAAATAATTTAGGAGAAGCAACTCCACCAGGTTTTTTGGAAGAAATTGAAATTGAAAAACTTTATCAAGCAAAAGAAGCGGAGAAAGCAAGCCCTACTTTAATAATAATAGGTTACTTGTCTTTAATTATTTTGGGTATTGGAGGGGCCATATTTGGATTATATATTGTGCATACAAAAAAAACCTTAATAGATGGTAGCCAATTTTACAGATTTGATGCAACAAGCAGAAACCATGGAAAAATAATGTTGGCTATTTTTACAATTATACTAATACTACTTTTATTATTGTTTACAAACCATTAAAGATAAAATTCCTTCATTAGCGCTTGCATCATTGCTGTGTAGTTACCATCCATTTCTTTAATCGTAAATTCTTGCAAATACAATTGCACTGGTAGCGCGCTATAAACATGAACTTCTTTAGTAAATAGTTTGGCTGAATGATGCCTAATTTTACAATTACTTTTCAAATACAATTGATTTTCTTTTGCGTAATTCTGCAATACCGCACTTCTATGGCTGGGAATAATAATGGCAACTTCCCCTACTTCACTCAATAATCTTTTGCATTGTACCATTAATTCTTCTAGGCTTAAATGTTTTGCATGTCTTGCAATGTTTCTATCCGTATTTACAGCTTCTAAATCATTTTCAAAAAATGGAGGGTTAGAAAAAATAAAATCGTAAGTAATATTTGGATGATACATTTTAATATCCGCCAAATGAACATCCATCTGCGAAGCATATTTACTTTCTGCAACATTTTGCTTTGCTTGCAAATAGGCATCCTCTATTAATTCTACTGCATCAATTTGTAAATTTATATTTCTTTGGGCAAGCATTAAACTAAGCAACCCTGTTCCTGCGCCAATATCTAATGCATTTTTTGCACCTGCCCATGGTTGCAACATTGCTCCAAAAATGCATGCATCTGTGCTAACTTTCATAGCACATTTATCTTGTTTGATAGTAAATTGTTTGAAATGAAAAAACGAATTACTCATAACGTATTAGGCCACTGTTCTTGCACTTGGACCAATATCCAAACTAGCAAATTCTTCTGCTAAATATTTATAATACGCTACAATTGCAATCATTGCGCCATTATCTGTACAATACTCAAATGCCGGAATAAATGTTTGCCAATGATACTGCTTGCCTGCATCCGCTAGTGCATTTCTTAAGCCACTATTAGCACTTACTCCTCCTGCAATACACACATTTTTGATACCTGTTTCTTTGGTTGCTTTTATTATTTTTTTTATAAGAATATCTATAATAGTTTTTTGAATACTTGCACACAAATCATTTAAGTTTTCTTCAATAAAATTTTCGTTTTCTTTTTTTTGCTTTTGTAAAAAATATAAAATAGATGTTTTTACTCCACTAAAGCTAAAGTTTAAATCTGCAATATTTGGCCTGGCAAATACAAATTTAGTTGCATCTCCTAGCTTTGCATATTTATCTACCAAAGGCCCCCCTGGGTATGGCAAGCCAAGCATTTTTGCAGCTTTATCAAATGCTTCTCCAGCTGCATCATCTATGGTTGTGCCAATAATTTCTTGCTGCAACGGGCTAGTAACTTTTACTATTTGTGTATGACCTCCACTTACTGTTAAACATAAAAATGGAAAACTTGGTTTTGGGTCTTGCAATAAATTACTTAGCACATGTGCTTGCATATGGTTGACTGCAATAGTAGGAATACCTAATGCCTGCGCAAAACTTTTTGCAAAACTTACGCCTACCATCAAACTACCAATTAAGCCTGGGCTTTGGGTATATGCAATTGCCGATAAATCTTTTTTAGAAATATTTGCTTTCGCAAATGCAGCTTCTACCACTGGTAAAATATTTTGCATGTGCTGCCTACTAGCGGCTTCTGGAATAACCCCTCCATATTTTTCATGTACAGATTGTCCGTAAGTGATGTTTGCTAAAATTTCTCCATCGCGCAAAATACCAATACTGGTATCGTCGCAGCTAGATTCTACTGCCAGAATGGTAATTGGCATATTAGTCTTCTGCTTGATATTCTACTTCATGCAATAATTCTTCTGCATTTTTTGCTTTCTTGCCTCTATAATGCACTCTGCGCTGCAAACGTGTAGTATTTGCTTGATAGCTATCTTCGCTTTCTGGTGTGTAATCCCAATTTTTCAAAATCAAATGCATGTGCACATCTCCTAATCTTTCGTTTTTGTAAAACTTATCGTAAAAAGCATCAATTTCTTTATTAAAAGTTGTAATCACAATTTCTGCGCCATCGGTTTTTGCATAAATAGTATTTGTTTCGTAATCTACTCTTACAATAGTTACATCAAACTCCATCATAGCATAAGGCCTAGGGGCATTATCAAAAGCTAAGCTATCTATACATCTGCCAAGGCTTTCGTATAAATACTCCGGATTTAAATGCCTTAAAAATTTACCCTCGCCAAAATACATGGTATTATTGTATTTACTATAAAAACCGCAAACAGGATCTTTGCCCGGGCTTATATATCTGTTTAAAAATTTATCGCTATTCACTTTTATATCTATTGTATGATACCCCATTGTGTAGCGAAATTCTTCGTCTTGAGCAAAAGAAGCTGTGCTAAAAAGCATCACCAATAAAACTAACAAATTTGTAATTCTCATTATTGTATTCTTAAATTAGAATGTAAATATAGCTAAAGCATGCAATTGAAAGGGCATTTTAAGTGAATATTTTGCAAGTAAGTAAACTGTGCATAATACATTAATAATTATAAGTACTGATAATACTCAATAACAAACCCTAAAGGCAGACTAGTAAATTTGCATTTCATTTTATTAAATATGAATATTTTAGATTTACAAAAACAGGAATTCCTAGGCAGACACATTGGCCCAACTACTGCAGACACAGCAGAAATGTTACAAACAATTGGTGTAGCTAGCTTGGCAGACTTGATAGACAATACCATACCACCTGCTATACGCATGCAAGAGAATTTAAATATTCCTGACAGCATGAGTGAACATGAATATTTGGAACATATAAAAAATATAAGCCTTAAAAATAAAATTTATAAAAACTACATTGGACAAGGATATTATGATACCCTTACACCAAGTGTTATTCTTAGGAATGTTTTTGAAAACCCAGGTTGGTACACACAATACACTCCTTATCAAGCAGAAATTGCACAGGGGCGCCTAGAAAGTTTGTTAAACTATCAAACAATGGTAACAGACCTAACAGGTTTGCCAATTGCCAATGCTAGTTTGTTAGATGAAGCAACTGCTGTGGCAGAAGCAATGAATTTGTTTTTTCATGCATGCAATAAAGATGCTGGTAATGCAACGAAACCAAAGTTTTTTGTAGACAATTGTACATTTAACCAAACTAAAAATGTAGTAGTTACAAGAGCATTGCCATTAAACATAGAAGTAGTTTTTGGTGATTACCAAACAGCCACTATTGATGAAACTTATTTCGGTGCATTTATTCAATATCCAAACAGCAAAGGAAGTATAGAAGATTATCAATCATTTATTAGTGCAGTGCACAATGTAAATGCCTATGTAGTAATGGCTACAGATTTAATGGCATTAACAGTATTAACTAGTCCAGGCGAATTAAACGTAGATGTAGCCTGTGGAAATGCACAACGCTTTGGTGTACCAATGGGTTTTGGTGGACCACATGCAGCATTCTTTGCTACCAAAGATGAATTTAAAAGAAGTATCCCAGGAAGAATAATTGGCGTAAGTGTAGATGCAGATGGCAATCGTGCTTTGCGGATGGCATTGCAAACACGCGAGCAACATATTAAGCGCGAAAAAGCAACATCTAATATTTGCACGGCACAAGCTTTACTAGCTAATATGAGTGCAATGTATGCGGTGTACCATGGCCCAATTGGTTTGAAAAATATTGCCAGTAGAATTAATATGTTTACACAATGTTTGGCAAACAGTTTAAAAGCAAATGGGCTAAAATTATTATCTGAAAATTATTTTGATACTATTAGCATTACCAATGCAGATATAAAAGCTATTCAGGAAAAAGCGGATGAAATAAAAATTAATTTCTTTTACAGCGGTAGCAATATTCAAATTAGCTTGGATGAAACGACTACCATTGGCGATGTAAATACCATCTTAGGAATTTTTAACGCTAAAGAAATTACAGAAACAGAT
Organism: uncultured bacterium; assembly: GCA_903921675.1. GTDB lineage: Bacteria > Bacteroidota > Bacteroidia > Chitinophagales > Chitinophagaceae > CAIXQW01. The sequence goes on from CAIXQW010000122.1 coordinate 19,066, forward strand.
GTAAATAATACTGCTGCTATTCACCAAAATAGAACACCGTATTTATTACACCCTGTATTTAATACCCATCATAGCGAAAGCCAAATGATGCGTTATATTAAGTCTTTAGAAAATAAAGATTTGAGCTTAAACACAAGTATGATAAGCCTTGGCAGTTGCACCATGAAGCTAAATGCCGCATCAGAAATGATGCCATTAAGCTGGGCTCATTTTAGCAAGATGCATCCTTTTGCGCCAAAAAACCAAACAGAAGGTTATGTGTACATGATAAACGAATTGGGGAAATACCTTTGCGAAATTACAAAGTTTGATGCTTGTAGCCAACAACCTAATAGCGGTGCGCAAGGCGAGTATGCTGGACTTTTAGCAATTCGTAGCTATCATTTAAGTCGTGGCGATAAGCAACGCAATGTGATGTTGATACCTATTAGTGCGCATGGAACAAATCCTGCAAGTGCTGTAATGGCAGGTATGAAAGTAGTGGTGGTAAAAGCATTGGAAAATGGCTACATTGATGTAGAAGATTTAAAAACAAAAGCAGATCAATATAGCAACGAATTAGCAGGCATCATGATTACCTACCCTAGTACTTATGGTGTGTACGAAGAAACTGTAAAAGATATTACAGCAATTATACATACACATGGCGGACAAGTATATATGGATGGTGCCAATATGAATGCACAAGTAGGCTTAACCGCACCAGGATTAATTGGTGCAGATGTGTGCCATTTAAACCTACACAAAACATTTGCAATACCGCATGGTGGTGGTGGTCCGGGTGTAGGACCAATTTGCGTTAAAGAACATTTAGCTCCGTTTTTACCTGGGAATGTTACATTAAGCAATGGCGATAGTTTTGCAAACAATGCAGTAAGTGCGGCCCCTTATGGCAGTGCAAGTATTTTATTGATAAGCTATGCATATATTAAAATGCTTGGTAGCAAAGGAGTAAAAGCGGCTACAGAAAATGCCATATTAAATGCAAACTACATGCGTGCAAGATTGCAAAACGAGTTTGATATTTTGTACTTAGGCGTAAATGGAACTTGTGCACATGAATTTATTGTAGACCTTAGACCATTTAAAAAAACTGCAGAAATTGAAGCAGAAGATGTGGCTAAGCGCTTGATGGACTATGGTTTCCATGCACCTACAATGAGCTTCCCAGTGGCTGGAACAATTATGATAGAACCTACAGAAAGCGAAGACAAAGCAGAGTTGGATAGATTCTGCGATGCGCTACTTGCTATTCGTGCAGAAATTCGTGCAATAGAAGAAGGAAAGGCAGATGCTAAAAGCAATGTGCTAAAACATGCACCACATATCCAGCGCATTGTAATAGCTAGCGAATGGACTAGACCATATACACGCGAAGAAGCAGCATTCCCATTGCCTTATGTAAGAGAAAATAAATTTTGGCCTACAGTAAGTAGAATCAATAATACTTTTGGAGATAGAAATTTGGTATGCACTTGCGAACCAATGGAAAGTTATATGGAGGCATAAAAAATAATGAATGAAACAAAAGCAATCTCTCTTAGGTAAAACTAAGGGAGATTTTTTTTAGGTAGCTTATTACAAATTGTGATAAGCTGGGTTCAAAGCATGGAAAATAGGTGGATGTAAAGCAGATAAAAAAT
>CAIXQW010000123.1 GCA_903921675.1 uncultured bacterium
CTGCTCAAACATCGCATTGTAGTTATAAACATTTGATATATTAAGTGGGAAGATGTAAACATTATTTCTAATAATTGCTGCATCACTTGTTGCCCCAAAAATTCTAACAAATCCATTCATGTTAATATCACCATCTAGATACCCTTTAGCTTGTGTAAAGTTTAAATTTTGAGTAAGATTTGTAGAGTAATTTAATATATTAAATACCACACTTGATAAATCATTAGCTGGTCCTGCATACTTCACCTTATTATCTTGGTTGGCATTTCCTGCCCATAAAGCATATTGACCATTAACTAATATTCTTTGAGCTGTATCATAACCTGTATTTGCAAAAATAGCAGAATTAGGCATTGTAATAAAGTCAACAGTGTCTACTTGACCAGAAACTAAAATTGGATTTTTAGTCAAAGCACCAATATGGTTTCTATGTTTTACAGACAAGTAATAATTGCCCCCAGGAATATTTAATACTAATGGATTACCCATAGAATCCACAATATCTCCATCTCTTTGTAACAATGCGGAAATTGTTTGAATTACACCAGTACTTGTAGTATTAGATCTAACTTCTAAGAATACCCAATCAACAATACCATTAGGTGTATTAATATTAGCATTTAATACAGCAGGAGTTGTAGTTGCAGTTCCTCCATTTACATTTGTAAATCTAGGGTTAGATGAATTAGCATATGGTGAACTTAATGGCAAATATCCTAATGTATTTATATCATTTCTCATGATGGTAACAGATGGTGCAATTAATGCTCCCTGTAATAACACCTTAGCATACAATACAGTGCCACTTTCTGTTACCACAATATATACTGTCCCTTTTGCACATGATATTGGCAATCCGTTATCGCATGATTGATATTCAAAACTTACTGGACCTGTAAATCCTGCAACAGGCGTAAATGTATAATTTCCAAATGCATCTAAAATCAATTCCCCTTTTCCTGCTACTGTAATTGTATCTATTTGAACAGTTAAATTATCCCCTTGAGGGTCTGTGTCATTTATAGATACATTTCCGTTTGCTACGCCATTTTTAGGAACAATTGCATAGTCATCTGCTGCAGAAGTTGTATTTGGGTAATTAGCTTCAAGTACAGTAATAACTTGGTAAGCTTGCGTACAATTAACAGGGCTACTATGGTCGCATACAGAATATCTAATAGTATCTAATCCAACAAAACCTGTAAAAGGTGTGTAAGTGATATTGCCATTGGTAGCATTTATTGCAGTAAACCCATGTGCTGGTGCTAATACAATTGTAACGCTGCTTGAATCTAAATTAGTATATAAATTTCCTCCAGCATCATTTGCTAAAGAATGAATAATAACTGGAGTTGCTTCTGATGTAACTGCAATATCTGTATTGGCCACTGGTGGATTTAATGTTATGCCATTATTTAACACTGTGATAGTTAATAATTCTAAAGGACATCCAACTGTTTGACTTCCTGAACAAACTGGAATATTAAAATTATAAACTCCTACAGCATTAGGTGTGAATGTATAAGTACCATTAGGCAACATTGTTGGCAATAAAGTATTTGGATTTGAACTAAATGCAACTGGTGTGCCATAACTAGTTAAAGTTACATTGTCATTCGTATTCATATTGCCAGATAGAGGTAAATTTACAATAGTAACATTGATGTCAGGGTTTAATGCGGTGTCTTTACAAATCACATTAATTGTTTGTTTACAAGAATTAAAATTGTTATTTACATCAATCACAGTCCAAGTAACATCTACTGAACTTGTAAGATAATCTGGTGATGGATGATCATTAAATAATGACTGTACATTACAATTATCAGAAACAGTAGGATTAGGTAATATAAATCCGGTATAAGTGCATAAATCATTATTTGATAAAATATTAATTGTATCTATACAAATAATAGTTGGAGGAATTAAATCGTTGTTTGTAAACGAAATAATGGTAGATGCTGCACATCCATTGCCATCTATAGCTGTTAAAGTATAAATACCTTGTATCACTACAAATGAATTGCTAGCCTGTACAGACCCATTGACTAAACTGTATGTATAGCCAGGAGTTCCACCAGTTGCAGTTACAATTAATGTAGATGAGTCTACAGCACAAATAATAGATGTATTAGTAACTGTTGCTGATAATAAACTTGGTTCTACAATATTTAAAATATTAGTAGCAACACAATTATTTATATCTGTTACAGTAATTGTATGAGATCCAGCAACAACTCCAATAAATTGATTACTACTTTGAGGTGCTAGTGTATCTAAAGCATACATTATCATTCCACTTCCTCCTACTGCATTAGCAGTAATAGAAGTATTGCCACCATTACATAAAATCGCAGCAAAACTTGGAGTTACAGAAAGCAATAAAGGTTCAGAAATTACGATTGTAGCAGTATTAGAACAGCTATTAGCATCCATTGCAATAATTGTATATGTACCAGCATTTTGATTAGGGAATATTGAACCAATGCTAAATGAACCATTATTTAATGAATATTGATAAGGAGATGTTCCACCTGTAGCAGAAGCTATAATAGATGTAGTTCCACCGTTACATAAAATATTATTTGCAGCAGCCGATGCAGAAACAGCAAGTGGTTCCGTAATATTTATAATAATTGATTGTACACAATTATTAGCATCTTTAACATTAATAGTATAAATACCAGCAGTAATATTTGCGAACGAACTATTTGTTACATAAGCACCGCCATTTAATGAATATGAGTAGCCTGGTGTTCCACCAATCGCAGAAGCAACAATATTTGTAGTCCCACCATTGCAACTAATAGTACCCGCAATTGCTGAAGCTACCAACAAAGAAGGATCAGTAATGGTAAGAATAGAATCAGTTTCGCATCCATTAATATCAATTGCAGAAATAGTATAGGTGCCACTTGTATATTTATTAGCAATTGGCAATCCATTTATAGTTATATCTATAGGACTTGTTCCACCTGATGTAGTTATGGAAATTATAGTACTATCTGCAAAACATAATATAGGCGTATTAGAAATACTTAACACTACTGGATTTGTAGGTGTAATTATTGTATCTAATGTACTTATTGAACATCCATTTACATCGGTAGCAGTAAATGTATAAGTACCAGCTGACAAACCAGTAACAGGAGACGTTACAGTAGTTGATCCATTATTAACAGTGATAATACCTGTTCCACCATTTGTTGTAAATGCAACAGAACCTGATTGACCATTACATAAAGGTTGAGTAGGTATAGTATTTAAAACAATTGCACTCGGAGCTACATTTATAATAGAAGTAACAGTTTTTGTACACCCATTTGCATCAGTTGCAGTAAAGGTATAGGTACCAGGTACTAAACCTGTAGCCGGATTTCCAACTGTGGTAGTTCCATATTTAAATGTAAATGGTGCTGTACCTCCTGTAGTAGTAAACGCTACACTACCCAATTGTCCA
>CAIXQW010000124.1 GCA_903921675.1 uncultured bacterium
ATGGTTATGCTATTATTTTAATTTTTACATTTTTCCAAAGCACATAAATTTTTGAAATAGAAATTATAACTGCATAGGAATTAATTTGAAGTAATTTGATAGAGAGATAGAGCAAAACATTTATTTTAAAGAAATTATGGACACAATTGGTACTAGACGAGCAGATTTTGTGGTAGAAGAAAAAATACTTGTAGTATTAAAAGTAGTCATAAATTTAGATGATGTGCATTATGCTCAAGTACTAAATTACTTAAAAGCTTATAAACTAGAAGTTGGTTTATTAATTAATTTTGGCAGTAAAAGCCTAACTTTTAAAAGGTTTGTATTGTAAATCCATCAATATTAATTACTTCAATTATAATATTTCTAATTCAATCCAAGAATCTGTGCCATCCGTGCCATCCCAAAAATCTGTGATGCAGACAAGGATAAAATCAACAATCCAAATCCAAAATCCCTTATTAACCCACTATTTATAAATTAATAGTTGCAAATGTGGCAATTTATACTATCTTTGCACCACAAAAGAAAGGAATAAGAAGGGAACGAGGAGTTCCCTTTTTCTATATATGAACAATTTTGATACCTTAAAGCAATTTGTACAAGACATACTAGAAGGCAGCGATAGCTTTGTAGTAAGCGAACATCATTTGCCTGGCAACGGGTTTAAGTTCTTGATAGATGCAGATACAAGCTTTGATATTAAAAGATGCGTAAGCGCCACTAGGCAATTGCGCAAAAAAATAGAAGATGCAGCCTTGTTTCCAGAAGGAGATTTTACAATGGAAATCAGCAGCCCAGGAGTAGATGAACCTTTAAAACAGTTTCGCCAATATGTAAAAAATGTAGGCAGATTGGTGAAGGTGGATTTTGTAGATGCAGAAGAAAAGCCAATCATAGGTAGACTAAAGCGCACAGAAAAAGCAGAAATAGAGTTAGAAATAACAGACAAAAAAAAGAAAACTGTTACAGCAGTAGTGGTTCCTTTTGAAAAAATAAAACAAACAATTGTACAAATAGAATTTTAACACAAAACCAAAATAATAATGGCAAGTATTAATTTAATAGATTCGTTTTCGGAATTTAAAGAAGCAGAAAGCATTGACCGCCCCACGTTAATCAAAGTATTAGAAGATGTATTCAAAACCATGCTTCGCAAAAAGCATACTACAGACGAAAACTTTGATGTAATTGTAAATGACCAAACAGGTGACTTGGAAATTTTTCATCGCAGAGAAATAGTAGCAGATGATGCTATCGAAAATCCATTGGCGCAAGTAGGTATTTCTGAGGCACAAAAGGTAGATGATTCTTTGGAAATAGGCGAGGAGTTTTACGAAGCTGTAGATGTTACAGATTTTGGTCGCCGTGCTGTATTGGCTGCTAAACAAACCTTAGCGGGTCGTATAGCCGAGCTAAAGAAGAATGTATTAGTTAAAAAGTATAGCGAAAGAGAAGGCGAAATTATTACAGGTGAGGTATATCAAATGTGGAAGAAAGAAATTATGTTGCTAGATGAAGAAGGCAATGAATTAATTCTACCTAAAACAGACCAAATACCTACGGACTATTTTAAGAAAGGCGAGAATGTAAGAGCAGTAGTGAAAAAAGTAGAAATGCGTGGTGCTAATCCAGTAATCATCCTAAGTCGCACTCATCCTACTTTCTTAGAAAAATTATTAGAAAACGAGGTGCCAGAAATTATGGATGGCCTTATTAAAATAATAAAAATTGTACGCGAGCCAGGCGAAAGAGCTAAAGTAGCTGTAGAAAGTTACGATGACCGCATAGACCCAGTAGGAGCTTGTGTAGGTATGAAAGGTAGCCGTATCCATGGTATTGTGCGCGAGTTGAAAAATGAGAATATCGATATCATTAACTGGACAACCAATATTCAATTATTATTACAGCGCTCTTTAACTCCAGCAAAAATTACTAGCATGAAGTTAGATATGGATAATAAATATGCCGAAATTAGCATGAAGCCAGATCAAGTAAGTTTGGCTATTGGTAAAAAAGGTGTAAATATTAAATTAGCACAAGAGTTAACTGGCTTTGAAATAGAAGTGTATCGCGATGATATTACAGAGCAAGAATTTGATATTGATCTTAACGAGTTTAGCGATGAGATAGACCAATGGGTAATTGACATCCTGAAAAAAGTTGGTTGCGATACTGGTAGATCTGTATTAGCTTTGACAGATGAAGAACTGATTCGTCGTACAGATTTAGAAGACGAGACAATCGCAGATGTGAAGCGAGTATTAAGTGCTGAATTTACAGACGAAGCATAATGCTAGGCATGACTAAAAATAACAATATTACTTACATTTTAAAAGCAATAGAATGTATATGATGTAATTAAATAATAAAATAAAAAAAAGGAAACAATAAATGTCCGAAACCAAACAAATAAGATTAATGGCTGCCGCTAAGGAGTTCAATGTAGGTGCACAAACCATCGTTGATTTTCTTACCGAGTCAAAATTTGTGGTGAAAAATTCTCCTATGGAGAAGTTGTCAGAAGAAATGTATAACGCGTTAAGTGATAGATATTCAACTGATAAAAAAGCAAAACAAAATAGCGAAAAAGTAGAACTTACTTTAAAGCCCAAAAAAGATGCTGCAAAAGAAGCGCCTAAAACAGAGGAAAAATCAGCTGCAAAGCCTAAAGTAGAACTAGTAACCGAGGAAAAATCTGCAGAAGAAATTCCGCCTATGCCTGCTGCCGAGCTTGAACCAATTATAGTGCCAGAGCCAACTCCAGCCCCTGTGGTAGAAACTCATAAAGAGCATACTGCAGAAGCACAAGCTGATAAAGAACAGGAATCTGATGATAAATCGGATATTCATGCTGTAGAAAAAACAAAACTTGATGGCCCTAAAATTATTACTAAAATAAATTTAGATGAAATAGGCAAGCCTAAAAAAGGAGCTAAAAAAGCAGAACCAAAACCTGCCGAAGAAGCGCCAAAACCAGCACCTAAAAAAGCGGTAACTAAAAAAGTAGAAGCAGAAAAACTAGCTCCTGCGCCAGTAGCCAAAGCGTCAGAACCAGTGGTAGCAACTACTCCTGTGCCTGAAGTGCCAGAGGCTCCAAAAGAAGCAGTAATAGAAAATGTAGTAGAACGCAAAAAATTGGATGGTTTAAAAGTAATGGGTAAAATAGAATTACCTGTTGCCAATACCAATGATAGCAATAGCCGCGACAAGCGCAAGCGCAAAAGAATTCCATTGCCAGGCAAAGATGGCAAGCCAGCTACAGGCGGCGCACCAACTACAGGTACCGGTGGTGGAGATAGAAGAGGCACAGGTGGCAATCACCCAGGCGGTGGAGACAGAAGAGGAGGAAGCCCGAATAGAAGACCAAATGTACCAAGAACAGCCGAGGAAAAAATTATAGACGAAAACGCAATCCAAGAAAAAATAAAGGAAACTTTAGCCAAACTTGGTGGCGGTGGTAATAAAGGCCGAGCACAAAAAGGTAGTAAATATCGTCGTGATAAACGCGAAAATTACCACAAAGAGCAAGCAGCTGCAGAAAGAAATGTAGATGATACAATTTTAAAAGTTACAGAGTTTATTAGTGTAAATGAATTGGCTACCTTAATGGATGTAAGCTTTGCAGAAGTAATTGGCAAGTGTATGAATTTAGGTATGATGGTAAGTATCAATCAGCGCTTGGATGCAGAAGTAATAGAATTGGTAGCAAGCGAATTTGGCTACAAAGTTGAGTTTATTAACCTAGAGCAAGAAGCCGATTCTGAGGCAGAAGATGAAATAGATGATCCTGCAGATTTAGTATCTAGACCACCAATTATTACTATCATGGGTCACGTAGATCATGGTAAAACATCATTGCTAGATTACATACGTAGTGCAAATGTAGTAGCCGGAGAAAGTGGTGGTATCACTCAGCATATTGGTGCTTACGAAGTAACATTGGCTAGTGGTAAGCAAATTACTTTCTTAGATACGCCAGGGCATGAAGCCTTTACCGCTATGCGTGCAAGAGGCGCTAAAGTTACCGATCTTGCTGTAATAGTAGTAGCAGCAGATGATGCTGTGATGCCGCAAACAAAAGAGGCAATCAGCCATGCGCAAGCAGCTGGTGTGCCAATGATTTTTGCCATCAACAAAATGGATAAAGACGGAGCAAATCCGCAAAAAATATACGAGCAATTAAGTGGTATGAACATATTGGTAGAAGAGTGGGGTGGTAAATTCCAAAGCCAACCTATAGCTGCCAAGAAAGGAGAGAATGTAGATTTATTGCTTGAAAAAATATTGTTAGAAAGCGATATGCTAGAGCTAAAAGCAAATCCAAATAGAGATGCTATAGGTAGTGTAATAGAATCTAACTTAGATAAAGGCCGCGGATATGTGGCTACCATTTTAGTACAAACAGGTACGCTTAAAATTGGTGATATGATAGTAGCCGGTAGCGTATATGGTCGCGTAAAAGCAATGACCAATGAGCGTGGCGGCAAAGTATTAGCAGCTGGCCCAAGTACACCAGTGCAAATATTAGGTTTGAATGGTGCACCACAAGCCGGTGAGAAATTTAAAGTATATGCCGATGAAGATATAGCTAAAGAAATTGCAACACATCGCTCTCAAATTATGCGCGAGCAAGGCATGCGTACCAAAAAACATATTACATTGGATGAAATTGGTCGCCGCTTAGCTTTGGGCAACTTTAAACAATTGAATGTAATAATTAAAGGTGATGTGGATGGCTCTGTAGAAGCATTAAGCGATAGTTTACAAAAATTAAGTACCGACGAGGTAGCAGTAAGCGTAGTGCATAAAGCAGTTGGTAGTATTAGCGAAAGCGATGTAATGTTGGCTACAGCATCAGATGCTATCATCTTAGGCTTCCAAGTAAGAGCCAATAGCCATGTAACTAATTTGGCTAGCAAAGAAAATATCGAGATACGCTACTACAGTGTAATTTACGATGCTATAGACGAGATTAGAAACGCAATGGAAGGCTTGCTAGAGCCTAAGGTAGAGCAAAAACGTATTGCAAATATTGAAGTACGAGAAGTGTTTAAAATTACAGGAGTAGGTGCTATTGCAGGTTGCGTAGTATTGGATGGTAAAATGACGCGTAACAATAAAATAAACTTAATACGCGATGGTATTGTAATATACACTGGCGAATTAGCAAGTTTGAAACGCTTTAAAGACGATGCCAAAGAAGTAATTAGCGGCATGGAATGTGGTATTGGTATCAAAAACTACAACGACCTTAAAGCAGGCGATATTATTGAAGCCTTCGAAGAAATAGAAGTGAAAAGAACTCTATAGTCATATAAGCACAACGCATCAGACGTAGGAATAAAATAGCAAAACACCCAAGGCAACTTGGGTGTTTTTTTTAAATGATATTGTTACAAACTTAAATTATCTAAATATTTTGTTAGCTCCAAAGCTCTACTTTTTGTTAACTTTATTTTTCCATTCACTGCTGCTAATTGCCAAATTGATCCGCCAATATTCAAATATATTTTATTTGTATATTTCAATTCATTGTCTCTTTAAATTATCTAACTTTTTTGAGATTGAATCGGCAGATTCTTTTCTTCTTTATTTAATGTAGTACATAGTTTATTGTAAATAATATTCACCTACTTGTCCAATAATTCTTGTG
>CAIXQW010000125.1 GCA_903921675.1 uncultured bacterium
AATTGTGTAAAGCTAACCAACAATGAAACATTTTGGAAAGATGTCATTTTAACAATTCTTATTATTTATATATTTTATCGTCAAAAATTTATTAGCTCTGTATTTGGCAATGGTGCAATTGGTACCATACTAATGGTAATAGTTGCTATTGCTGCATTTGTAAGTCAAATGTGGGTATTAAAGCATGGTGCATTAGTAGATTGTTTGCCATATAAGGTAGGAAGTAATTTGCCAGAGAAAATGAAAAAACAACCTGCATTTTGTAAAGATGATGAAGTAGAATTTAAATTTATTTACAGAAAAGGAACAGAAGAAAAAATATTAGGCATGGCAGAATTAGGCCAAATAGATAGCACTTGGACTTTTGTAGATAGAAAAGATGTAGTAGTGAAAAAAGGAAATTGTAATGTAGAAATTAAAGATTTTCGTTTGATAGGGTATGATGGCACAGATTTAACCCAAGAAATTTTGCATAATCCAAATACTATTGTGATGTACATTGCAAAAAATATTGGTAAAGCAGATAATGAAAATATAGAAAAACTAAAATTAATTACAGATAAATGTATTGCAAATGGTGTAAAGGTTTACGGATGTAGCGCAGGTAACCAAGAGCAAACAGATGCTTTTAAAACCAAGCACCAACTTAGTTTTTCGTTTCATACCTTAGACGAAATATTGTGTAAAACAATTATTAGAACCAATAGCGGATTGTTACTATTGAAAAATGGTACAGTAACTTACAAATGCGCAAGTCCTGATTATCCAACATTCGAGCAAATGCCTATTAATAAGTAATGGAACAATTAATTGATTAAATATTTAATTAGATAGTTTGCAATAATAGCATACTAACTTACTTTTGAATAATAGTTTATTATTAAAGCTATCTTTAATTAAATCAACATTGCTAACATTCATTTTTAAAAAAATACTACAGTCTTTCAGCATTCTATTGGGTGTGGTAACAATTGTATTTTTTTTATTTTTTGTAATTATGCCTGCAGATCCTGCGCGCTTAAGTTTGGGCCAACGCAATGATGCTAAAACACTAGCCAATACTCGCAAAGAATTATTTTTAGACAAACCCTTGCCTGTGCAATATGCTTTGTATCTAAACGATTTAAGCCCTATTAGTGTTTATAAAAATGATAGTGCAAGCCAAGCTAAATATCATTATTCTGTGATAAGTTCTATTGGCAATAATGCGCTTGTAGCTAAATGGCCATACCTGCGCCGTAGTTATCAAACAAAAAAAGAGGTAAGCAGTATGCTGTTGGATGCATTTCCCGGTACACTTATCTTGGCTGTACTTAGTATTGTAATAGCAAGCTTTTTTGGCATTTTATTAGGCATTATTAGCGCACTAAACAAAGGCACTTGGATAGATACCTCTGCAATTTTAGGAAGTATCGTAGGCATTAGTGCGCCTAGTTTTTTCATTGGTATTATTATAGCTTATGTGTTTGGATATTTATTAAGCAACTATACGCATTTAGAAATTATCAGCCCTCTGTGGGATTATCAGCCAGGTGTAGGAAAAGTATTAGTTGCTAAAAGTTTGATATTGCCAGTAATTACTTTGGCTATTAGACCTATGGCAATTATTGCGCAAATTACTAGAAGCAGTATGCTTGATGTATTGAACCAAGACTATATTAGAACTGCTTATGCAAAAGGGTTAAGTAAAAATACAGTTATTCGCAAGCATGCTTTACGCAATGCACTAAATCCAATTATCACGTCTATTAGTGGGTGGTTTGCAGAGTTATTAGCTGGTAGTTTTTTTATTGAATTTATTTTTGGTTGGAAAGGATTAGGTAAAGTAACCGTAGATGCATTAAATAAATTTGATTTTCCAGTGCTAATGG
>CAIXQW010000126.1 GCA_903921675.1 uncultured bacterium
CAAAAAAAGAGAAGCTGCATGAAGTGCATGTTACAATAACCCAAACATCATCGTATTGTGGTGGTGCTGCGCCTCCTCAAGAGATGCTAGAAAGATTATCTAGGCCACAGCCATATGCCAATCAAGTTTATTATATTGGTAAAATAGGTAAGAAAAAATCAACCTTTCAAAAAATTACTAGCGATACACTTGGCGCATTTTTATTACAATTGCCGGTAGGGAAATATGTAGTATTCAGTGCCGAAAAAATGAAACCATTTATAATGCCTGCATCTAACAAATACACAAAATACGATGCCGCTTGTTTAAGAAAACAATACGCCACACCCGATGCTAGCTTTGAAATTAAAAACAAAAATGTAGCAGTAAATTGGAATGTGCATCATGCATGTTTTTATAGCTTGCCATGCACTATTTATAGAGGGCCGATGCCGGGTTAGGAATATTATGTATTTACAATTTTATTAATAGCTATTGTTTTTAAATTCTTGAGTAAGTGTTTAATTTATTATTTGATATTTCAATATAAATATATTTTCTGCTTTCCAGCTGCTATGTACTTGCGTGTTATGTTCTTTTGATTTTTGAAGTGTTGGAACAAGTTGTACCAAAAACTTTTGTAATTGAATGGTAATATTCGTTTTTATAAAAGGTAGTATTAGTTTCTGTTGATTGCTTTATAAAATTAGTTAGTTTTTTTTTGGTTGGAAAAAGTATCGCAAATAATTTAATTTCTCTTTTGTTGTAATTAATTTGTTTTATTAATTGATGCTATAAGTTAAATTGTAGTAGGTGGGAGTGTTCATTTCTTTCTATCACCTATCATCAAAACACAAATAAATCATTTCTTCAAAAACACTTTTCCAATTAACTTTGGCAAATGTCAACAACAACATTTGCACCTCGTGTTATAAAATCTCCAACTGGTACTACTCTGCATTGTAAAAGCTGGGTTACAGAAGCTGTATACAGAATGCTTCAAAACAATCTAGACCCAGATGTAGCAGAAAGACCCGACGAACTAATTGTGTATGGTGGCTTAGGCAAGGCAGCGCGCAATTGGGAAAGTTTAGAAAAAATGTTAGAGATATTAAAAAACCTAAACGACGATGAAACCATGATGGTGCAAAGTGGCAAACCTGTTGGTGTGCTACGCAGCCACAAAGATGCGCCGCGAGTATTGATTGCCAATAGCAATTTGGTAGGCAGATGGGCTACTTGGTCGCACTTTAGAGAGTTGGATGCAAAAGGACTAATGATGTATGGCCAAATGACAGCAGGTTCGTGGATATATATTGGTAGCCAAGGAATAGTGCAAGGTACTTACGAAACATATTTAAGTTTAGCCAATCAACATTTTAATGGCACTTTAAAAGGCACATTGAATGTAACTGCTGGTTTAGGCGGAATGGGTGGTGCTCAGCCATTGGCTATTACTATGAATGAAGGTGTTTGCTTGGCTGCAGATGTAGAAAAATGGCGTATAGAAAAAAGAATTGAAACAAGATACATTGATAAAATGTATGAAGATATTGACGAAGCAATTGATGCAGCTTTATTAGCGAAAGAAAATAAAGAAGCGGTATCTATTGGTGTGGTGTGCAATGCTGTAGATTTGTTAGAAAGATTAATAGAAAGAAATATTACGCCAGATACGCTTACAGACCAAACCTCGGCACATGACGAATTAATTGGTTATTTTCCAGAAGATATAAGCGTGATAGATGCGAATGTTTTAAGAGAAAAAAATCCCGAACAATATGCTAAGTTAAGTTTGGATACTATGGCGCATCATGTGCGCTTGATGTTAGAGTTGCAGCAGCGCGGAGCTATTACATTTGATTATGGCAACAACTTGCGTGGTCAAGCCAAAGACAAAAGAGGTGTAACTAATGCATTTGATTTTCCTGGATTTGTACCAGCATATATTCGCCCCTTGTTTTGCGAAGGAAAGGGACCTTTCCGTTGGGTAGCATTAAGTGGCGATCCAGAAGATATTTACAAAACAGACGAAGCGTTAAAAAAATTATTCCCAGAGAACAAAGGCCTAATACGTTGGTTAAATATGGCAAAAGAAATAATTGCTTTTCAAGGTTTGCCAGCTCGTATTTGTTGGTTGGGTATGGGAGAAAGAGAAAAAGCAGGTTTGCTATTTAATGAAATGGTGCGCAATGGCGAATTAAAAGCTCCAATTGTAATCGGCAGAGATCATTTAGATTGTGGATCTGTGGCATCGCCAAATCGCGAAACAGAAGCCATGAAAGATGGCAGCGATGCTGTAGCGGATTGGCCAATATTAAATGCGATGATCAGCACAGCAGGCGGCGCTAGTTGGGTAAGTTTGCATCATGGTGGTGGGGTAGGCATGGGCTATAGCATTCATGCAGGTATGGTAATAGTTGCAGATGGCACAACAGATGCAGATGCAAGATTGCGCAGAGTATTGCACAACGACCCTGCGATGGGTGTATTACGCCACACAGATGCTGGCTATGATATTGCTGTAGAACATGGTAAGAAATTTGGTTTGGATTTGTAAAAAATCTAATATTGAAAATTAAAATAGAAAAAGTAGCAATAATAATTTTTAGTCTATTGATTATATTTCTTTTTATTAGAGGTTACATTCTAATGAGACATAATTATAAATCAATTTATTCAGGACTTGTAATTGATAAACATAAAGGGAGCAAAGGGTCTAGAATAATTTCCATTCAAAATATTTTTGATGCGAAAATTGTAGGTTTAGATATATTAGGTAATGATGAAATTTACCAAATTATTAATAAGGGGGATTCTATTTTAAAAAACAACAATAGTTATTTTATTAATGTATACTCAAAGAGGAAAGATAAGTTTAAGTATTTAGATTCAGTAGAACTTTGGCACTATTAGCTTTATGAAAAATTTGATTTAAACCGAAAAAATGAAAGACTATTTATTGTAAAAACCTAACTCACCACCGTTCCAATATTCTCTCCGCTTACAATCTTCTTTAAATTACCCGGAGTATTCATATCAAATACTACAATTGGTAAATTATTTTCTTGACACAATGTAAATGCAGTCATATCCATTACTTTCAAGTTTTTGCTGATTACTTCTTTAAAACTAATTGTATCGTATTTTGTAGCAGTTGGATCTTTTTCTGGGTCGGCTGTATAAATACCATTTACGCGAGTACCTTTTAAAATTACATCTGCATCTATTTCTACAGCGCGTAAACTTCCTGCAGTATCTGTTGTAAAATAGGGGTTGCCGGTACCAGCACCAAATATTACCACTCTACCTTTTTCTAAATGCCTAATTGCTCTGCGGCGGATGTATGGCTCTGCAATTTGTTCCATTTTAATTGCAGTAAGCAAGCGAGTTTTAATACCAACTTTTTCTATAATACTTTGCAGTGCTATACCATTAATTACTGTAGCCAACATGCCCATATAATCGCCTTGTGCGCGCTCAATGCCTGTTTCGTTTTCATTCATGCCACGGTAGATGTTGCCACCGCCAATTACAATGGCTACTTGCACACCATCGTCTATGATGCTTTTAATATCATTGGCATATTGTTGTAACATTTTTGGGTCTAATCCAAATTCCTTATCTCCCATCAAACTTTCTCCACTTAGTTTCAATAATATACGTTTATAAGATGCCATGTAATTTTTTTGGTTTTGGTTGCTGCAAATATAATAATGCTTTGCTAATAAAATTTATGTTTTGTAATATCATTCCCAAATATCTATTATACCATCTATGGTAGTTTTATGATAGTTTTTAAATTGCATTTTATCTTCTGTAGCAGTTAAAATGCTTTGGTAATGTTGGTTACTATCAAATGCTTGGTAGCTAACGCTTTCTTTATTGGCTTTTATAAAATAAATACTTTGTTTTTGTTGATAGTAATTGTATTGCAAAGCTGGCGCAGGATAAAAATAAAAATTATAACAAGTATCTATATTTTTAGAAATCATGTACCTAGCAGCATGCTTGGTAGCTTTATCTATTTGCACACTCCAATTAAATAAAAAGTGTTTTGGAAAAAAAATAAATGCAACCGGAAAAATTAGTAATAAGGAGTATTGCCATTTGGTGTTTAAAATATTAACCTTACTAAAAACGAACGAGAGAAAATGAGCAAATATTAAGCTTACAAAAACTACTTCGTAGGTAAACAAGCGATGGAATAATATTTGGCGATGAAGTATGCAATAAAAAAATGGAAGGAATAATTGAATGATAGAAAGTATTGTAAACTTATTTTTATTAAGAATTGAATAAAGCAACAGTAAACAAAAGATGATTAAATAGGAATAGCCTAGGTTTCTAAATCCAGTATAAAAATAGCTGAATGAATTGGATGCTTCCAAAATAGAATCATGTAATGAGCATCTTGAATTAGTTGATGCAGCTTGAGCCAATACAGAAATTCCATTTAATAAAAGCAATGGAACACCTAAAAATACAATGCCTAATATTGCAGTAAGACACCAAGTTTTCACCCAAAGTAGTAAAGTGTTTTTATTGATAAGAGAAATAGAAAAAATACCAAAGCCAAATAATGGATACAAGTATCCAAAATTGCTAAATACACCTAATGCCTGGCTAATACCAAAATAATAATAATATTTTTTATGCATAGGTTGCTTGCGAATATATTGAATAAACAATACACCAACTGCTGCAAACAATATCGTAAAACTATAACTTCTGCCACTGACAGAATAATTTAGCAAAGGCATACTTGTAGAAAATAATATCATTGCAAATGCAAAAAATAATCGATTTTCAAATTGTTTACACACTTTTGCAAATACAAAAATGCTAATTAATCCGCCCATCAAAGCCACGATTCTAATTGCCCATTTTCCGTCTAAAAATAAATTGGCAAGCCAAGATATTAGTGTATAAAAATTATGGTTATTATTTGGTGTTGCAAAACTTGTGATAAAATGATTGCGTACAAAATAATTGTATGTCCAACACTCATCATGCTGCAGATACCATGTGTGTATGTAGTAAATACTGTGTACACTAACTGCTATCATACAAATACATAGTATGCTTTTTTCATGTTTAGAAAAACTAGATAGTGAAAAAAACAATCTCACATCTTGATAAAATATAGAACCAATTTCTTGGGCTTTATGTAAAATTATTTTCCGTTTTTTGAAAACAAAAAGTACAATAAGTACATAGCAAATGCATGCTAGAACAAATATTTTCTTTAGTAGAATAAACTTATCAATGCTCACATAATTAGCTATGGTGCCTTTTAAATCAGGATTTCCAATAATTTGTTGTAATTGTAATAAAAAATGTTCATAAGAGTTATTCAACAAATGGAAACCCCATAGTAAGGCTGCAAGAATACCTCCAAATATTATCAGTGGAATTATTAATCTTTGCATTTTATTGGATTAAATTTTTATAGGAAAGACATTTCTTCTCTAAATAATTCCAACTTAGAAAGCAAATAGGGATAAGTAAAACACATGTCGTAAAAAATAATAAATAAGGATTTATTTGTGCATGTGTAAAATGTATAATTATTTGTTGAATAAAAAATGCATATATGTAGGAGCTATAACTATAGTCGCCTATTTTCCCAAACTTATTTAATTTTCCAGGTAAATAGCCTAATGCAATAATTAAAAATGGCATAAAAACCATGTAGTATGCAGAAGAAATATGCAAGTTGGTATATAGTAATAATAATACACATCCAATTACTACAATAGCTTTTGTATATTTTGGGAATATATTATTTTGAAAATAATAAATACAAGCACCTATAAAAAAATAAATTACAAATCCTAATGCATAAGGAGAGATAAACGAAAACAAATTGGCTGTATATTTAATTTGACTGAATATATAAATTAGTATTGTAGCAGCTAGCAGTATATATTTAAACCATTTTTTTTTGAATAAAATAAAACTAAAAGCCAACACATATAATCTTTCTTCTAATACTAAAGTCCATAAACTTCCATTCACATTATGCGGATTAGGATTATTAATAAAAGCAAAAGATACCCAATCATGGTAGCCTAAAATTGGAATTATATTTTTAAATATTTTTAAAACTGTATTGTCAGTGGCTAAAGTAGATAATGGTTTGGCATACAAAATAAAAAGTAGCGTTACTATTAATATTGTATTCAGCAACATTGGGGGGTGTACTCTTAAAAATCTTTTCCAAATATAATTTTTTAAACTACTAGCATTTGCTGCGCTATGCGCAATTAAAAACCCGCTGATACTAAAAAAAGCAATTAGTGCAAAATATCCAATTCTATAGTTGCCAAAAATAAATCTAGGTTCTTCATTTGCTCTGCCTAATAACGCAAAACTATGCGTAAAAATGATGCACATAGATCCAAATAATCGAATAAAATCAAAATTATTGTTATCTCTTTTTAGTTCCATTAGCAGCCGTAAATATAGTATCAAATAAGTTATTTGTAATTGTAACCAAATAATTTCTCTCTTTCAATGAATATTGCTTTTTTAAATTTCGTCTATACATCATTAAAATTTTATAATTTCGCCTTTCAATTTATAATAGATAATGAAAAAAATAATTTTGCCAATATTAACAGCAATTCTATTTGCAAGCTCTTCTTGTGTAAAAGATACTTGTAAAGATGTAACTACCGCAGCACCAGCTTCAGAGGTTGCTATTTTAGATGCATATATTACTAGCAATAGTATCGCAGCCACAAAAGATACAAGAGGTTTTTATTTTAAAATTAATACCACTGGTGCAAATACTGACCATCCAACTATCTGCAGCAATGTCGTTGTAAAATACAAGGGAACTTTAACCAATGGAACAAAATTCGACGAAAATACAACTGGTATATCATTTCCACTTAGTAATTTAATTATTGGTTGGCAAGAAGGAATTCCTTTGATAAGCATAGGAGGTAAAATTACATTATATCTTCCTCCAAGTTTAGGATATGGTGCGGTTGCACAGCAAAATATACCAGCAAACTCTATTTTAATTTTTGATATCGAGTTAGTAAGTTTTTAATAAAATCAAAAGTTTAAAACGCATAAAAAAACCACTCAATATGTTGAGTGGTTTTTTTATAAGATTATTTTTTTATAAGATTAGCTTCCAATACCTTCTCTAATCATGCCTACTACTTTCAAATCTGCACCTACAGATTTTACGTGGTCAGCCACCGTTTTGCTAGCATCTTTTACAAATGCTTGGCTCATCAATGTATTTTCTTTAAAGAATGCATTTAGTTTACCTTCTGCAATTTTCTCCATCATGTCCATTGGTTTTCCAGCCATTTTCGGATCGTTTTGCATAGTATCCATAATGATAGCTTTTTCGCGAGCAATCATTTCTGGATTTACACCATCGCTATCAATTGCTAATGGATTCATAGCTGCTGTTTGCATAGCAAGGTCTTTACCTAAAGTTTCAATAGCTTCTGTATGTGCTTGATTCATACCTATTAATACACCTACACGATAAGCGCCATGGTTGTATGCTACTACGCTTTCTGCTTCTACGCGTTGTAAAATTGTAATATCAATTTTTTCGCCAATAGCAGCAAGCATGTCTAATAATTTATCGTTTACAGTAGCTGCTTCAAAAGCACAAGCTTTTAATTCGTCTATTGTTTTACAATTATTAGCAATAGCAGCATCTGCAATAGCTAAACCTACTTTTTGGAAATCTTCGTTTTTAGATACAAAGTCAGTTTCGCTAGTAAGATTTACTACAATTCCTACTTTGTGGTCTGCGCTAGTTTTAGCAATTACCACACCTTCGTTTGCATCTCTATCGCTACGTTTAGCAGCTACTTTCTGACCTTTTTTTCTTAAATAATCAATAGCAGCTTCAAAGTCGCCATTGGTTTCTTGTAGTGCAGCACGACAATCCATCATACCAGCACCAGTTTGCTTACGTAAGTTATTTACATCAGCTGCACTTATTGTTACAGTACTCATTTTTTATTTGATGTTTTTTGAAATAGAGTTTGGCTCTATAAATTGTTATTTGTAATAATTATTATTTTTTAGATAGTAATTAAAAATTAGTTAGTATCAAGAATCTTACATCTTGATACTAACATCTTAATACTATTTAGTAGTTCTTCTTGGTGCTCCACCAGTTACAGCAGGTTTTCTAGTGCCTGTAGCTCTAGGAGTTCCTTTACGCTTGTCACCGTCTTCATCGCCACCAATCAATTCTACAGTTACTTCGTCGTTAGAAGCTGCATCTGTATTTTCTTCATCTTCTTTATCTTTACCAGCTTCGCGCTCTGCCAAACCTTCTTGTATAGCTGCAACGATGTAGTTGACAATTATTGCAATACTTTTTGTAGCATCATCATTACCAGGTATAGCAAAGTCTATTTTATTAGGGTCGCTGTTTGTATCTACAATTCCAAAAGTAGGAATGTTTAAACGCTTAGCTTCTGCTAATGCAATATGCTCGTTAGTAATATCTACTAAAAACACAGCAGAAGGTACACGGCTCATATTAGCAATACCGCCTAATACTTTGTGCATTTTATCTTTATCGCGAGATAAAGTTAAACGCTCTTTTTTAGTAATGTTATCCAAAGTACCATCGCCTAATAATTTTTCGATGCTTTGCATTTTCTTTACGCTTTTGCGGATAGTACCGAAGTTGGTCAACATCCCACCTAACCAGCGGTCTGTAACATAAGGCATATTCACGCGAGTAGCTGCTTCACTCACTATTTCTTTAGCTTGTTTTTTAGTAGCTACAAATAATATTTTTTTACCACTTTTAGCCATTTGCTTTAATGCTGCAGCAGCATCTTGCATGCCTTCTACAGTTTTGTTCAAATCTATGATGTGGATGCCTTTTTTCTCGGCAAATATATAAGGAAGCATTTTAGGGTTCCACTTTTTGCGTAAGTGACCAAAGTGCACACCCGCTTCCATTAAGTGTTGTTGTAATGTTTTATTTTCTGACATTGTATTTGTATTAAAAAATAATTGTAATAAGTGATGAGGTGATTAACGTTTAGAGAATTGATAGCTACGACGCGCTTTCTTATGACCAAACATTTTGCGTTGTACACTACGCGGATCACGTTTCAATAATCCAGCGTGCTTCAAACTAGGGCGAAGTTCTTCATTGATTTCAATTAAAGAGCGAGCAATAGCCAATTTAATAGCTTCTGCTTGGCCTTTGATACCACCACCAGCAACGTTTACATTAATGTCAAATTTATCAGTAGCTTCTACCGTTTTCAATGGTAATTCTACTTGATTTTGTAAATACATTAATGAAAAATATTTTTTATAGTCTTTGCCATTTACAGAAATAGCACCAGTTCCTTTACTCACATATACACGAGCAACGGCTTCTTTACGACGACCAATTGTACCTTTTTTTGTTTCCATTTTTATCTATTCTTTAAGGTGATTGATTAATTAATTTTTAATTCTTTTGGTTTTTGTGCTGCATGCTCATGTGTAGGACCATCTATTACGATTAGTTTTTTCACCATTGCTTTACCTAAACGATTTTTTGGCAACATACCTTTTACAGCGCGCTCTATAATTTTATTAGGGCGACGTTTAATTAAGTTTCTTGCAGTTTCTTCTTTTTTACCACCTGGGTAACCACTGTAGTCGATGTAATTTTTATCGTCTAACTTGCTACCAGTTAAAATAACTTTGCTGCTGTTTAATACGATTACATAATCTCCAGCATCGAAGTGTGGAGTGTAAGTTGGTTTGTGCTTACCACGCAATACAGAAGCTACTTTAGCCGCCATACGACCCAATACTAGGTCTGTAGCATCTACAACAAACCACTCTCTTTGGTGCGTTTCTTTTTTCGCAAATTGTGTTTTGTAACTTAAATGTCTCATTATAAATTTGATATTACTTTTAAATGTGCTTTTTTTAAAGGATGGCGAAGGTAAGCGCTATTTTTTTAAAAAACACCAGTTTAAAAAACTTTTTTCTAAACA
>CAIXQW010000127.1 GCA_903921675.1 uncultured bacterium
AAAGTATTTTTTGCATTGAATTGCCCTTGAACGGACATTTTAGTAGATACATAATTAGCACTAATGCCAATAGCATGATGCTTGGTTAATTCATATTCAAATACAGCAGCTACTTGTATATTGCTGAGCCAACTTTTATTATTGCCAAATGCTACTTTAAAAGTACTGCTTGTATCTGTAGTAGATATAAAACCTCCTTTATCTATGTCTTTAGCAAATACAATGATTGGTCTGAATGTAATTTTTTGCTGCGCATTTACAAAACCTATTTGCATGAATACACTAACTAAACACCATATTTTTTTCATTACATTTATTTTATAGATAAGACAGTAAAAAGCAAAAAAATATTGTGTGGTTAAATAATTTTATTCCACCTCCATAATGCTAATAGCTGCGCCACCACCACTTGCTAAGTGTAATTGTAGTTTGCTATCTTTAGTTACAGTTTGCGATACTATTTGATAGCTCTCTGGGTTTTTATCCCAGCTTGCATCTTTGCCATCCATATACATTTTTGCAACATATTTTTTTCCTTTTGGTAAAAAAGAAAAGTCTATGGAAAGATCTCTTGCATTTTCGTCATTAGCAGCACCTACAAACCAATTGCTACTATTTTTTTGATTGCGCGCTATCATTACATAATCACCAGGCTCTGCAGCTAGGTACACTGTTTTATCCCAATCTACCGCTACATCTTTTATAAATTGAAATGCATCCATTTTATCTTTATAATTTTCTATTAAATCTGCCGCCATTTGCACAGGGCTATACATGGTTACATACAAAGCCAATTGCTTGGTTAAAGTAGTATGCACTTGATTAGGATTGCTTGGGCCACTATAATAACTCATTTTTATTTTAAATATTCCGGGTGTATAATCCATTGGACCACCCATCAATCTGGTAAATGGCAATACCGTTTCATGAAAAGGTTTATTGCCTTTGCTCCAAGCATTAAACTCGTTTCCTCTTGCAGCTTCGCAGGCCATCCAGTTTGGATAAGTGCGATGCAAACCTGTTGGTCTTACAGGCTCGTGTGCTACTAGCATCAAGCTGTAACCTAATGTTTTATCAGCAATTCTTTCAAAATGTTTTACCATCCATTGCCCATCATGGTGCTCACCACGCGGAATAATTTTTCCTACATAACCTGTTTTACAAGCATCGCTACCAAAGCGGCGCATTTGACGGAATGCAGTATCGGCATAGCGCTCAAAATTGGTAATAGAGCCACTTGTTTCTAAATGTGTAATAATGGTAATGCCTTTAGATTTTGCATAGCGATTTACTTCTTGCACATCAAAGTCTGGGTATGGCGTTACAAAGTCAAACACATCTTCTTTCCATTTACCAAACCAATCTTCCCAGCCAGTATTCCAGCCTTCTATCAATACACCACCAAAACCATTAGCAGCTGCAAAATCGATATACTCTTTGGCATGTTTGGTAGTAGCGCCATGTTTGCTTACGCCACTTGCTTTATTTTCGCCATTTTGGCTAGCTACTTGGCTACCTGCATAGTCCCATGTTTTGCGGCCTACATGCATCTCCCACCAAATACCTACATACTTCATTGGCTTTATCCAATTGTCTGCATTTTCTGCAGCTTTGCTTGGTTCGTTTAAATTTAATATAGTTCTACTAGCCAAAATATCTGTGGCTTTATCGCTTACAATAATTGTGCGCCAAGGTGTGCTACAAGGTGCAATCATATAAGCCATATTGCCCACAGCATCTGGCACTAATGTACTTTGGAAACCATTATTACCATTATATACCAAATTCATTGCACTGTAATTACGCAATCCAGCCTCGTGTACATTGATGTATAAACCATCATTGGTTCTCATCATTAATGGTGTTTGTGTGCTTGGTTTTGTAATTGGCGTTTTTGCAAATATCTCATCATCGCCACTACTTACATAAGTAGGTATGTCGCTCATATCGCTTTCGCGTGGAGGATATTCGTTGGTATCGTAGTCGCCAGGAAGCCACCATATATGATGATTACCTGTAAAATTAAATTGTGTGGTTTCGTCTCTTACTATAAAATGAAACAAGTTTTTTTGTGTTGGAAAATCGTATTTAAATCCTATACCATCATCAAATACTCTAAACGTAATCATCATCATTCTACCTTCGGCATCATGCTGTTGCAAAGTAATTTTTACCTCTTGGTAATGATTGCGTATAGCAGATTCCTCACCCCATATTGGATGCCAAGTATCATCGTGCATACTGCTATCATAACTAATTACTCTAAAATTTTGCTGCAATGCATTGGCATCTTTCAACAAAAAACCCATTGTGCTTGGCGCTACAACCGTTTTGTTTTTGTATTGCAAACTATAAGTTGGCGCACCACTTTCATCTAAGCTAAAAGTTAGCACTTGCTTGCCATTGGGGCTAGCTGTTTTTACAGTTTGTGCTTTTGC
>CAIXQW010000128.1 GCA_903921675.1 uncultured bacterium
ATATTAAATAGACCAATTTAATCCTTTGAAAATATATTTAAATCCACAAATTGATTTTACGTCTATACTTGATAGGTCATTTACCACCTCTGTAAAGAAATTACTCACTTCGTCTAAAGTTTTATATGTTTGATTTGTGAATATCCTTTTAAATCTATGCCATATTTTTTCTACAGGATTTAGTTTTGGAGAATATGGAGGTAGAAAAATAAGTACAATATTTTCAGGGATGTTTAGAATTTTGACTTTGTGAAAAGCGCCATTGTGAGGTACAATTATTTTGAATTCATTTTCATCTTGCTTTGACAATATATTTAAGAATATTTGAAAACAATCAGAATTGCAATAAGGAAATTCTAGAACTAATTTATCACCATTAATTGGTGAAAATGCACCATATAAATAAGTTGATTTAAACACCTGTTGAAATGTACAAATAGGTTGAACACCTTTGGCTGCTAATCCTCTACCATATTTTGTATGTAATCCAAACCTACTTTCATCTTGAAAGTATAGATTTATCTTATTGTACTTGGGATCAATTTTTAAGGCAATATCAATTATTATTTGATTGAAGTTTTTTTAAAAGTCTCTGTCACTTGTTCATCCTTTTTAACATGACTCTTTCTTGCAACTTTAACACTGCTTTTATGTTTTCGAATTGAATACACTAATAAAGTGTTGTATTTGATAATAATGTCAAATTCTTGTTGAATCCAAGCTTGCAATTCTTTGTAGCCACGCAAATTATTTTTGGGATCATTTAGCTTTTTACTAATTGCCATTTGCTGTTCTTTGCTAAATACAGAAGGCCTACCAGCTTTTCCTTTTCTTCCATTTGATAATAAACTTTCAATGCCTCCATTTTTATAGGCAGTACGCCAGTTATGAATGCTTTGACTACTCGCAGATACATTATCCATCAGAGCTCTTTTTGAAATACCTGTATCACCTGCCTTTTTTATAAAAAGCAGCATTCGCAACCTTGGTTGCATCATCAATGAAGATTTCTTAATTAAAGATTTAAGCTCATCTATTGATTCTGAAATGGGAAAAATAAGTGGTTTTGACATAAATGAATATTTTAATAGACCAAAAATAAACAAAAAAAACCAATTTGCAAAATAGGTCTTAAATATTTTTCATTTTCGTATTACAATTCAATAAGAATAAACAATTAATAGACATTTCAATTCACGAAAGCTAAATGTTATTGAAAATGATTTTCAGTTCCAAATGAACAGATACAATAATATTTCAGTTAAGAAAAAATCTCGTGAAAAGGTATGTTGTGCAACGAAATAGATTTATGGATGTAAATCAAGCAATAGACAAATATGCTGATGCTGATTTATTTAATCAAATTGATTCTATAAATATTTTTAGTAAAATTATTAATATAAGTAAAAAATGGCCTTCAAGGTAATATTAATTCTTTGATTATTCCTACCCAAGATTATTTATTAAAAAATCCTGGGTAGAATTAATCATGGTTTTGACCATTAATTACAACTATTAATTCTCTCCCTATCTAATCATCATTATATCGCCTTTCAATTTCTTGCGGCTACCATCAATAAACTTAACTTCAATATTATACATGTAAGTTCCTACAGTTACATACTCTCCTTTGTATTTTCCATCCCAACCAGTATTTTTACCATTGCCTGTATATAATTGTTCTCCAAACCTATCATAAACAGATAAAATTACATCTTGTATAAATAAATTTTGTGAAGCGTCAATCCCAAAATAATCATTAAGTTTATCTCCGTTCGGTGTAAATGCATCTGGTACAAAAACATTTTTTCCTACTTTAATTAATGTGTCAAATTTAGCAGTAAATACATCTGTAGTATTAGCAGTAAAACTTATTTGTTTGTCTTTATAAGAACCAATTACAGGGTTACTTGCTTGGTTGGCTTGTGTCCATGTGTCCCATGTGTGATCTCCATCTGGCATAGCCAATAAAGTATGTGATGTTTTTTCTATTGCTTTTAAAGTGTAAGGGAAATTGGCTTGACTCAAAACTGTTGTGCCATCTAATGTTATAGTACCGGCCCACGTTGGTGCTGCTGTAATTACTACATCATAAGTATCCAATGGTTTTACCATAAATTCTGCAACAATACTATCTACATCTCTATAATCCAAAAAGGCAATTGGGCTAGTAAGGGTAGGTGTAATTAAATTTTTAGTATTAAAGTATTTCCATGTTTTAAAAATATAACCAGGGTTTGGCACTGCTTCAATGTTATAAATAGAATCTCCACCAGTTACGAATCTTTTTGGATAAGAAGTAACAGTAATACCTTCCACTTTAATTGTTCCCATACCTACAGCATCTACATTATACACAATCCTTTTTACTGGAATACAAGATGAATCACTTGGACTGCCAATTAATGTACAACGCTTTAAAATAAAATCTCTGACAGAGTCTACATGGTCATGCCATTTTGCAACAGATGCTCCATTGCCTGGCCAGCGTGCCACTTGTCCTGCCATTTCAGGAGTTAATAAATCTTCGAACCATTTTAAATGAGCAAGTAAAGTATCACAAGTAAGTGATGTACTTAGCCAATTTGCATATCTATCTTGGTATGCTTTTTTAAATGTAGGGTTATTTAATAATGCATTAATAATTTGCGTATGAAAAATAATATTACTATTAGTAAATTTTTGAAATGGAGCACAAGGGTCTAACTCAGGACCAGTAGTAGGCAATCCTGTAAAATTTTCTCCAAGGTCAAATATATTATCTTGATCCCACAACACATATTTCCATTTTACTCCAGCTCCTTTTCTACCACGCCACCACATTGTATTCCAATTCATATGGTCGCTATTAGCCACATAATTATTTAATACAAAAAAGTCTATCAGGCTATTAATATTCAATACACTTTCTACATAGTTATAATTAGCAGGAATAGCCATATTATTACCTACACAAAAGTTTCTTAAATTAGTCCAGCCAGTGTCGCTACCAGCATCTATAATATTTGTAGCTCCACCCCAATGACGAATTAAATCAATTTTGTTTTCAGGTTGGTTATAATAGTAATCGCAATAATCATCATCGACCTTTTCTCTGATTTCGTAAACACCCCAATATTGCCCATTTATATAAATTACAGTTGGTGCATAGTTTCTTTCATCAAACTCCCAACCATATTTAATGCTAAATGTATGGCAGTAGGCATCACGCATGTGGGCAGTATTTCTACCAAAGTTACCTGCAAAATTATCAGATGCAGCAGCTTTTAAAATAATTTGCTTGAATTCTGCTCTTGGAGAATTTGGAAAAAACTGTTCTGGCATATTATCTAAATATCCATATTCATCTTCTGCATATATTCTGAAAGCTTTCTGTGGATATGCCCAAGAGTCGTGACCATGTTTCTGAGATGAACCTTCATATTCCCATTTAAAGTTTTTTAATGTATCAAAAAATTCTACACTTGTTCTGATATCATTTCCAGTAGAAAACAAAGATGTGTAATTGCCGCATACTGAAATTACATTAAATGATGGAGAATGAGTAACATTCATGAAGAAAGTATTTGTTTCCGTAAAGCTAGGTACTATAGTAGGATCGCTACTAAAGCAAACAGCTCTAATAACTGTTGTTGTATTTACTACTATTGGTGTAGAGTAAATGGTAGATGTTGCGGTAGGGATTGTGCCATTAGTAGTGTATCTAATAGTAATATTAGGTTGAGAGGTGCTTAGCGCAACATTTTGGGATGATGTATAAAAACCAGGTGCTACACTCATTACTGGCCTATCTGCATATTCTACTAGCGCACCTACATTGGCTCCATTTGGGTTGGGTGTAGTAAATAATCCCCAAGTAGCCGCCCCATCTGCAGTTCTGCCTCTAGAGTGATTATTTTGGGTACGAATCATAGTTAAAGAATCTAAAATTATAAGCGAAGGAGAACTTAAAATGATTTTTTCATTCTTACATTGTGTTAACTTAAAACTTGTATGAACCTGCCCTCCAGGAGTAACTGTGTCTTTAGAGCTACAATATACCAATAGTCTTCCATTGGCAGGAATATTTACCGTTGCAGGGAAAATCCATTTGCCTAAATTTGTTGCATTATCACTTAAGGCATAGCCAGCAAGATTAATGGTGGTACTAGTATTGTTAAATAGCTCTACATAA
>CAIXQW010000129.1 GCA_903921675.1 uncultured bacterium
AACCCTTTTTTATTTGCAAAGAAAATTGCAAAAACTTAGAGGAAAAGAAAAGAAGAAGTAGGAAAAAATAGGTAAAGAGATTTCCTAATTGGATGGGAATATAACTAGCTCAATAAAAAAGGCTTGGTGGAATACCAAGCCTTTTGACAAACTATTTTTATGCGACTTCAGTTAGGTAGTAATTAATTACTATTCATACTTCTTTCCATTCTGGCTCCCTTTATTTAAAAAAGTTGCAGCCAAAATGAGTTAATTGTGTATGAAATTATTAGGCATTTAGAGGTTTGAAGTTTATTTGTTTTCTGATGAGGTTAGTTGATTTTATGTATAAAACCAATCCTTTTTACTTTCGTGTCAATAAAAACCAATCCTACATATATTGCAACCAGCCACCCGAGGCACCCTAAAATATCTAAAGTGCTCCATTCTGATTTAGGTTCACTTTTCTTGGAATAATTCCAACCTCTATTTTGTTCAAATTCTCCTGTTGAAGGGTTAAATTTATAATTATCATTCATACCTTTTGCATTGTCGTTCTTTTATTAGCATATTGCGTTTTGCGTGTAGGCGATGTTGCCTTGTGTTGCGCCTGCGGCAAGGCAATATTGCTTACACGCTGTTATGAGCATTTAATGTCTCTATTGTCGGTCCTTTCAAAAAAAGTATTTAATACATCCCCTTTATCATTTATTCTTATTGCGCTCATTCCCCAGCCCAAAAATGCCCCTGTGTCAAGATTCCAGCTTTTTATTTTTGGAAAGAAAACGGGATTAAAACACATTAATGGTGTATGCCCATGAATCTGAATCTTGCCTAAATCATCAGGTAAAGAGCGATCAAGTAAAATATTTTCTAATAAATATGTCCTATTGTGTCCAAGTATTTTTTCAGCTTCCATTGAGGCGTTACCACAAGGACTGTTTTTAATTTCTGGATTGTGATTAATGATTTTAAAAACTTCTTTATTAATGCCTGCATGGGAAACAATAAAATGATCTGTTTCATAAATGAAGGATAATTTGTTTTTGAAGTGAAGATATTTATTGTCATTAATGCCATATTTTAAAAATCTTAGGCGAGTTTCTTTGAAATCATTTAAAAGATACTTTTCCTGAGAAGTAGTAATGTCTGTAATATACTTCGAATAATAAAAATCATGGTTACCTATTAATAAAGTGGTATTTCCTTTATCGAAATATTCACTTAATAACTGAATAGTTTCACCAGGGAAAATCCCCCTATCTATATAGTCGCCCACGAATATGAGATAGTCTTTATCAACTTTGTTTTTAAGTATTTTTATCAATGTATGATAGCAACCATGAATATCTCCTATTATAAAGTAGTTCATTTGATTTTCTTTAAAATAATTGGAAGAAGATAATTCATTGGTAAAGAGTCAAAAGACATTGAATATTTCGAATCTTTACAAAAGGAAATTGTTTTTCCAATTCGGATTGTTTCAAAATATGTTTTATTATCATTTGGGTTTGGGCGAATCCAGGTTTTTAACAATAAACCTTCTCCAATTATTGTTTCCCAATATTCATTATAAAAATTTAACCAATTAAAGTTTGGATCATTATTATAAATCCATTCCATTGATAAAATCCATTCCTTAAAATACCCAGGAAACAATTTTGTATCCTTTAAAACCCAATTAGTGCCATAGTTTATTTCAAAATCCCGATAATCGTCTATCATTTTGTAACTATCAGAGAGATTATTTGCTAGGTGACACATTGTAAAATAATCGCAATAAACAATGCCATTCTTGCCCAATACAAGGTCTTCTCTTAATGTTATTTTATCATTGCTTTTACAGTGATGATAATACCAAAAGAGATCTTCATGCCCAAAAATGAAATAATTGTCAAAAATATTTATCATAAATCTAAATTATTTACACTGCTATAAATCCATAAAGCATATGAAACTTTCGCCATTATTTCTTTGAGTTGATTGTCATGGTATCTTTCAATGTTTTCATATAACTTCGATAAGCTTGCTTCAGAAAATGCACGATTATTAGTTAATTCTTCAGTTGTTTTAAATAATTCTTTTACTTCATAATAAGACCTTTTTATGCCTTCAATTAAATCGCCAACGTGGTCGGCTTTATATGTATAATTTACTAACTCAGTAGGCAAGAATTCTTTAAAAAACAGTCTTGCCCAAATCTTTTGACTGTCAAAACCCATATTTACCCTTTCTTTGAAAATTCCACTAACCAAAGTATTCGTGTACACTGGTAGGTATTGTACTTGTGATTTGGTAAAAACATTTTCATGAAACCACCGATTGTCCATCATCCAATTATGCCATGATTCAGGCATATAGTTACCAAAAATACTCTCACAGCAAAGCGCATCACCCGACATGCCATTAAATAAAATATCAATTCCATTTTCTTTGCAATGTTTAGCAGTAACTTGTTTACTGTAATAATATAAAGATGTTGGGTTCGGTAGTTGATGAGCGGGACAATTCAATAAATTCTGGAATGGTAAAATTTGTCGGCTATCTAATAAAATAGTGTTTTGAACTTTATTTTTATAAATAGACTGTATATGGCGTTCTGTTCGGAATTCATATCTATCACAAGAAAATCCTATCAAAAAAGGATCGATTCCATTTGCAATAAGCATACTGATTATGATGGATGAATCAAGCCCCCCGCTTAACTCTACACCAATTTTATACTTTTTTAATGGTTGTATAAATTTCTGTATTAGATCAAAAATATTATAATTTAATTTGTTTACTTCAAGTGATTGAGTACATTCAAATGAAATGCCATCATATAGCCATTTAGAACGCGGAGGTACTGGATAAATATTTTTAAATACCGGTTTATAACTATCAGGACTTTGTATGTAACGAGCCGAGTTTATATAATGGTTGTCAAAACTTGATTTAGAAAGATCTTCTAAAGTAATTTTATCCCAAATATTTTCAGAAATAACATTTGCATCGGCATCAAAGAAAAAGATTGCATTTGAATTATTGATAATTGATTGAAGCATTGTTAAAATGTTATTGCTATTAGAGGTTTATACATTATCCATTCGCGATCTTGACGATCAGGCTGGATGTCATTTTCAATTATCCAAGCATGCATTATTCCAGTTGGCAATTGTGCACCAATAAATAAAGTGCCATTTTTTTTAAAACTTTTTGAGGTTTTCGCTGCAAGCAATGCCCTTTGCAGACAGATTTTACCTTTCTTCTCTTGATGAATTTTAAGTTTAGCTATATGATCAAATGCTTCTAGAGTATTTTCAAATAGAGGCATTGATAATCTTGAATACAAACAGGACAGTAAAAATCTATTGTTCCCTAACCACATAAGTTTATTGTTATAGCTATTCAGTTTTTTCATATTAAATTCTGAAAGGGATCCTTCAAAATTGCTTATCAAGGGTTTTAATTGATACGGATTATTGTTTAACCAAATATTTTTTTCTGTTTTAAAGCTTATTTTAGATCTTCCGACATCAGATTTACTGACAACCAAGTTGCCTGTGAAAGGAGATATGAAAAAGTTTAAATCATCCAACTTATAAGGTATTATTTTGAATTTCATAGTTAATCACAGAAATAGGTTTTTATTGGTAGCGAGATAATCATTACTCAAAGTAGACATTTTTTGGCTTGAAGGAAGGAAATTATCCTGCACAAATTCATTTTGGCCTCATCCTGGGCGTCGAGTATGATTAAGATGTTATTTAATTTGTTATGCTCAGGCTTTATAATAATTTTTTTATTATTTAAGCTCTTTATTCTTTAAAAAAGCAAGGGAGGTAAACCTCCCTTGCCGAGGGTCTGAATGGCTAAATCAACTTTGCCACCAAACATTGTCACGGTCTTGGCGACCGGAACTGTGAGTTCCGCGAATATTCTCAGAAGAAGAATAAGTTTTGCTGCGGAATACATTTACAATGTACTTTACCATTTTATAAGTATTAAGTGTTATTCCTCGTACTAACTAGGGGACTCGGATTACCCTTTGCAATTATATTAAAAAATCAATTGCTCATAACTTTTGAATATCACTTATAATTTTGTTTGTTGCCATGTTTTTTTGTTTAAATACATTTGGATTAAATGATGCATATGAAGAGGCAAATAAAGTCAAAGCAATTAAAGCGATTTTAATATTATTTTTCATATTTAAATTTTTTGTGAAAGTAGAAATCAGATTTTAGCAAAACATTAGCGACTCATAAATGTGTCTTAATAGGACATATTATATAATCGCTTTAGATTAGCAAATAATTACAATATTATTATTGTGAATATGAACCAATCATTTTTATCACGTGTTCAATTATTGTATAAGTCGTTGAAAACCTCTGCTCTTGATATAAATGGAATAATGGAAGCGTATGAAAAAAACGGTTTCTTTGTTTTAAAAAGACAGATTTACAGGGATATATCTTATTTGGAAAATGGCTTTTTACCTAAAGGTGAAGTGCTTATAAAAAACCATTTAAACAATCGGAAATGTGATTGGTTTATTCAAAATGTTGCACAAGCAGAAAAGTTAGATGCAGATTGTTTGTTTTATTTATTGCTTGCGCAATGGTTTATGCCCCAATATTTTGGTAGTGCTTCAAGGGACTTTATCATTGATGAATTTCAAAAATACCTATCAGTCCAATACGATAATGCATTGGCATTAAAGGCAAGAAATAAAATACCTGTCACCAATGGTATAATGAATACAAATTTTTTGGAAAAACCCCTTCAATCAACAGATATTGAAAAATTCAAGGAATTACATTGGTGTATAGCTAACAACAAAAGAATAAAAATTACAGACCTAAAATTAGATATCAACAGAAACTTCATTCAATCATTGCCTGTATTCTTTGCCCCAGTTAGATTTATCGTTCATAAAGGTAATATCTATATTGGAGGAATAGGCTCCTGTAATAAAATCCTCATTTTAGATTTCAGTGAGATAAAAAAGTTTCAAATCGTCAATTCCAAAATAAAAGGGAAATATGATGTTAAGGAGCATTTTCACAATGAGTTTATTAAACGATTTGGGGTTGCGGAAAATATTGACGATAAAGTGTATGATATTCAATTAGAATTTCAGGGCAGTATAGCAGGGCATTTATCTAAAATGCAGATTCATCCCAGTCAAACATTTATGCAATCAGGCAATGTATTAAGCATGAAATTGCGTTGCGGTATCAACCGAGAATTAATGAGTTGGATTATGTCTTGGATGTGCCATGTTAAAATAGTTGCCCCTCAGAAATTGAAAGAAATACACAAATATTGCCATAACAAAATGAAAGATGATTGCAACCCTACCGGTAATTTTTCATTATTTGAAGATATTTTTTATAGGTAACTTACTCATGTAAATCCATACTATACAGACACAATAATGTTTTACAATATAAATTTTGCGTCATACAATGACACATATTTATATTGTTAGCTGTATTAAAAATTGAATAGGTTAACTTCAAAGAATATATCAAATAGTTAGTAAAAATTAAAAAATAAGACAATGAATACCATAGAATGTCCAAGATGCCTTGGAAAAAAACATGTAGACAAAGCGGATATTGAGCGATTAAATCGTCAAGATGAATGGCTACCTGGCCCTTGTGCATATTGCGAGGAAAAAGGATTTGTCGACTCAAATAAGCCGGACGAAATTCCTATCGATAAAGTAGATTTAGCTCATGAAGTTGGATTAGAAGAATTAATTTCCGCGCTTTATGAAAGAATCATCAAAATGGTTATTGATGGAAAGACCGACCACGATATTCTCTCAGAATTGGAAAAAGATGGCATTCCAAAAGAACTAGGTGAAAAAATTCTTGAAAAAGCAAAAACTGAAATCAACAAAGTAAAAGGAAAGGCACATAGAGAAGTTGCAGGTCAATATTTTTTAAAAGGCATAGGATTTTTAGCTCTTGGTGCTTTAGTGACAGGGGTTACATATTCAATGGCTAGTGGTGGAGGGACATATGTTGTAACTACGGGGTTATTCGCTGTTGGGGGTATATATGTTATTATAGGATTTTTTAAATTTTTATCCAACTTATAACTTTTACTAACAGAGTGTAAGCGCAACCCTCTGGGCATGCGCCTACACGCAAACCGTTATGGGCAAGTTTATGAAACGACAACCAAACGAAAAACGGCAGACAAGAGAACCTCCATGCGATAACTTTGATGGTTCTTGATATATATTGTAAAATTGATAAACAAAAGTTGAGACCAGAAACAACTTTAAAAAACGGGGCGTAACCGAAAAGCCTTATGAGTAGGGAAATTTAAAAATTAAAAAATGAATACAAATAAAAAAGAAGCAATAGAATTTTGTTTGAATAAATACTCGCAAAATAGAATGGTTGACATTTGGCTAACCATAATCTTAACTCTTGGATTAGCTATATTAATTTTCCCAATTCTTATCTGGCTAATTTATCGATATGTTAAAGCTAAAAAACAAATTAAAATTATAAAAGCTCAAATTTTTAATGACACCATTTTTTTAACCAAAGTTCATGCAGCTTCAACTTTTAATTCATTGGTTATAGATTTAGATGGGCAATCAATAGAAATTCCACACGTATATTTTTTATTTTCTAAATATTCAAAAAAAGAAT
Source organism: uncultured bacterium (assembly GCA_903921675.1). Taxonomy (GTDB): domain Bacteria; phylum Bacteroidota; class Bacteroidia; order Chitinophagales; family Chitinophagaceae; genus CAIXQW01. The sequence continues at coordinate 6,642 of CAIXQW010000129.1, forward strand.
TAGTCAAATTAATAAATAACAACAATTAAATTCTCATGATACTTCGAATAATACCCTATTTTCTAATAATTATCCCAGCCATTGGATTTTTCTACACTCCTGAACAACCCTCATCAATCGCCTCTGGTGGAAGACAGGCAATAGCTGATTTGGCTTATTTTCTTTTTACAATACCTTGGTGGGGCAAGATATTATCAATAATTGTTGGAATTTTATGGATTGCAAGTGGAAACAAAACCAATGAGACAAATGAATAATGGTAATAAGAAAACCAGCCCATAACAGCACATTTGCGAATATGCCAACCGAAATAAAAACATTGTGAAAAATACAATTATAACAATAATTAAACATAAAAAAAATCTTAATAATTCAAACTAAAAATTTAAATAATATGAAATCGAATTTCTTAAAAATAATGTCAATAAGCATATTGATATTAATTATTGATTGTAACAACTCTATAAATGCCCAAACAAACAAAGGCTTGTGCAGTGTAGAAATCAATGATGTTTCTAAAGCAATTAGCTTCAACTATTTATTGGGGTATACTGTGACATTTAAAAACAACACAAAAAAGTCAGTAGATGGTATTTATTGGAAAGTATATTATTATAACAATGCGAATGAATTAATAGAAAGCGATAACTCTTCCTTTAATGCCACTAATATAATTGACCCTATAGCTGCCGGTTTTACTAAAACGTTAGCCCGCAGTCCAAGGGTTAAAGGAGCTTCCGTCGTAATTGTTAAAATAACAAAAGTGCATTTCTCTGATGGGACTAGTTGTAATTAAAAATATGAAAAAAACAATTTTATTCATCCTTTTTACTCTCTCCATCAACGCAGTTTTTGCAGATAGTCCATTGACTTCAACTAATTTTTATCAAGCCTATTTGAATGTTCCTATAGTGGCCAAAACAGCCAATTCAAATGGTGTTTTAACTGATGAAGTATTTGATTATTTAAATTCTACAACAAGCAGTATTGATAAAAAAATAGCGGTGATTAATGCGCTAAAATGGAAAATTGAAGGTAAAAATTATGCAACACTGTATCTTAAAAAGTTGATGTTTCTTCATAAAGACTATACGCCTACTGCTTTTTACAACCTAGCAAATGCAGACGAATTAATTTGCTATGCCTATTTAAAAGCAATGGATAATTATTTTGATGTAAAAGAGGCATCCTTATTTTCCGCTCAAGCTTTAAAACGCAACCCTAAATCATATACCATTGCTATTATTAACCAATTAATTGTCGTTCAAATGTTGTTGAATCGACAAAATGAATGGTGTGAGGTTTATCATTCTATGAACAACATCAGAGAAAATAAAGATTTAATAGTTGATTTTAGAAAAGAAGCATCTACTATCATTTTTAA
>CAIXQW010000130.1 GCA_903921675.1 uncultured bacterium
CTTTTTTAGATGGTGTTCTTTTTATCATCTTTCCATTTCCATAAATACATACATACAATAGTGGTGTATGGTCCGTAGGTCTTGGCCTTAGCAAGCATTTTATTTTTCATTTCTTTTTGGTTGCTAGCATCCCAACCATACAATCTACACATGGCTTGTTGTATGCCAAGGTCGTCTACTGCAAAAATATTTTCTCTTCCTAGTGTAAACATTAATAGCATTTCTACAGTCCATCTACCAACCCCTTTTATTGGCAATAAAAATTCCATTACAGCTTCGTCGCTCATTTTTGTAAATGTCTTATCTGTAATATGATTATCTAACCAATATTGTGCAATATTTTTTATGTAAGTACTTTTACTATAACTAAATCCTACACTGCGCAATTGTTCTATATCTATACTTAATACTGCTTCAGGGGTAGGCTCATCTATTAATGCTAAAAATTTTTTAAAAATACTATCTGCAGCTTTTGTACTTAATTGTTGCCCTGCCACACTGCGCACTAGCCATAAAAATACATTTTTTCTTTTTTGTATTTTTAATTCTTCCATGTTTTGAATAATAGAAAAAAGTTTTTTGTCTTTTTGTAAGTAAGATAAATGCTGCATGCTAATTTGTATTGAATCTATTTTACACAGTTTTACTTTATTCTACTTCGGTGCTTATTATTTTCCAAAGTGCGTCTTTCAATTCTTGTAGTCCTGTATTGGCTAATGCGGAAATAAATATTAGCGGCTGCGTTATTTTCATTTCATTTTTGATGGCTTCTTTCAATTCGTCATCTAGCATTTCGCTTTTACTAATTGCTACCACTATTTCTTTATCTAGCAATTCTGGATTGTATTCTTCCAGTTCATTCATTAATACATCATATTCTTTTTTATGATCTGCACTATCTGCTGGTATTAAAAATAATAAGCAAGCATTTCGCTCTATATGTCGCAAAAAACGATGTCCTAATCCTTTTCCTTCTGCTGCACCTTCTATAATACCTGGCAAATCTGCCATGCAAAAGCTATACTTATCTCTATAGCTAACAATTCCAAGTTGCGGTGTTAGTGTAGTAAATGCATAATTTGCAATTTTTGGTTTTGCAGCACTTATTACACTTAGCAATGTACTTTTTCCTGCATTTGGGAATCCTACCAAACCTACATCTGCTAGTACTTTTAATTCTAAAACTACAGTTACTTCTCTGCTTGGCTCACCAGGTTGTGCATAGTCTGGCGCTTGCTTTACTGCTGTTGTAAAAAAAGCATTACCCTTACCACCCATTCCACCAGGTACCAATATTTTCTTTTCGCCATGCTCTAGTATTTCTACCAATTGGTCGCCTGTTTCTTCGTCTACTGCCACAGTTCCTAATGGCACAGGTATAATGATATCCTTACCATCGGCTCCAGTCATATTACTTTTGCTACCATTTGTTCCAGCTTCTGCTAATACGTTTTTAAAATATCGTAGATTTAAAAGTGTCCACATATTTTTATCGCCTTGCAATATAATGTGACCACCTCTTCCTCCATTACCACCATCTGGTCCTCCATTATCAATAAATTTTTCTCTACGAAAATGCACTGCGCCTCTACCACCTGCTCCACTTTTACAAAATATGCGGATATAGTCAACAAAATTATTTTTTTCCATACATTGATTAATGTGCAAAGATGCATAATTATTGAGAGAAGTGGTAATAATGAGTTGTTGTATGCTTACAATAGTTATTTAAACATTTTGAGATAAATAATAACCACAAATTCTTTCTAAAGATTTATCTAGGCTAGTATACCTAAAATTAGGCATTGCTTTTTGTAACTTACTATTATCGTACGCATAAATGGCATTGGCTGTTAATGCAGTTTCCTTAGTAATCAGTGGGGCTTTGCCAGTCAATAATTTTTTGATCGCAAATAATCGCCATACTACTGCACTCATCCAAGTTGATGCAAATTTAGTTGGAGGATTTTTACCAAAAGCATTCGCCATTCTTGTAAATAAATCTTGATAGGTATAGTTGCCTTCGTTGATTATAAACCTTTCTCCTACTATCCTACTTTTCATTAATGTAATCATAGCACTAACTACATCTTGCACATCTACATAACCATTCATGCCGCGAGTATAATAAGGGAATTCATTAAATACATTTTTAAACAGTTGGCTGCTTCCTTTGTTCCAATCGCCTTCGCCTAGTATTACAGAAGGATTGACAATTACCACAGGCAATCCCTCCGCATTAGCGCGCCATACTTCCAGCTCAGCTTTGTATTTACTAATACCATATTGGCTAGTATTATCATCCATCAGCCATGGTGTTTTTTCGGATATAAATGCTTTGCTTTCTGCTCTTGCAATAGCTGCAACACTGCTTACATACAATAGTTTTTGTACCTTATTTTCTAGGCAAGCATTGGCAATATTAGCGGTGCCTTCTACATTATTATGATACATCTCTTCTGTATCACTAGTATCAAAACTAATGCTATTGGCGCAATGATATACTTGCTGTACACCTTGCATAGCAATGCTTACAGCATCTATATCTAAAATATCACAAGCCATCCATTGTAAGTTAGGATGATTATTTTCTATAAATTCTGTCGGAATATTGGTTCTGTAAGTAGCACGAATATTTGTACTTACCTCTATCAATAATTTTTTGATGAGATGAGTTCCTAAAAATCCGTTGGCTCCTGTTACTAGTATCAAACTATTTTATTTATTTAAACATTACCAAATCAACTCATCAACAAATTAACTAATTACTTAAACTGTTCTAAAAATCTAACATCGTTTTCGCTTAGCAAACGAATGTCTTTAATGCCATACAACATCATTGTCATTCTTTCTACACCCATTCCCCAAGCGAAGCCTGTATATTTTTTACTGTCTATTTTGCAATTGTCCAATACATTTGGGTGTACCATTCCGCAGCCTAATATTTCTACCCAGCCAGTATGCTTGCATACACTGCAACCTTTGCTATCACAAATAAAACAACTTACATCCATTTCAGCACTTGGCTCTGTAAATGGAAAGTAGCTTGGTCTAAAACGTACTTTTACATCTTTGCCAAACATTTCTTGTACAAAATAATACAAGGTTTGTTTTAAGTCTGCAAAACTTACCCCTTCATCAATATACAATCCTTCTACCTGATGAAAAAAGCAATGTGCTCTTGCACTAATTGTTTCGTTGCGATATACTCTTCCCGGAAATACTTGTCGGATAGGTAATTTACCTTCTTCCATTACTCTTACTTGCACACTGCTAGTATGAGTGCGCAGCATCCAATCTGCACCGTGTTGGGCTTTTGAGTTGATGTAAAAAGTATCTTGCATATCTCTTGCAGGATGATTTTCTGGTAGGTTCAATGCATTAAAATTGTGCCAATCATCTTCTATCTCGGGGCCTTCTGCTACAGTAAATCCAATTTTTTCAAACACATTTATCATTTTATTCATCGTAAGACTCAGCGGATGACGAGCTCCAATTCCAGATGGTAAACCTGGTAAGCTATTATCTGTTTTTGGAGTATTGTTTTTGTTAGAATTATCTCCAAATTTTTCTTTATAGGCTTCGTATTTCTCTTCCGCTTTCTGCTTTAATTCGTTTAGCATCAATCCTGCCTCGCGCTTCATTTCTTTTGGTACATCTTTCATGGCACCCATAATATCTTTTATCTTGCCTTTTGTACCCAAAAATTCAATTCGGTATTGCTCCAATTCTTCTGCCTTGGATATCAGGTAAGCCTCTACTTCGGCTTTGTTTTTATCTATTAGTTGTTGTAAAGATGACATGCGTGTGCAAATATAATAAATATGAATTGTGTACAAGGTAATTAATATCCTATTTCTGTTGCAATGCAAACTCATTGTGTATTAGATTTACAGTTTAATGCAACTATATATCAAAGCATTGGTAAAAAAATGCAGCGCTAATAATAATATTAAAAGTACTTAGTAGCTTTCCTTGGATGCTAGATATATTAGCCAGTCTATTCAATATCCATTGGATTTAAAATAAACAGAACTAACTAACGTAAAAAACTCCGTCTAGCACTTTTCATAGCTACTTTTAGCCATTGCAAACAATCTATCATCTTCCAAATTAGCTTTGACTCTGCAAGATGCTTCTGCAATATCCAACTCCATTAAGCCTAAATAATAAGTATACATTTCTTTTAATTGGGATAGGCTTGTATGTATTACAGAATCGCTTACAACAGAAATGTTTTGAAAATCTTTGGCATGTTGTGCAAGGTTTTTTGCTTGATGAATAATATTGATTGGCCAAACTTCTTCTATAAATAAACACTCTCTGGTAGATTGCAAATGCACATTTTCCATATAACCTTTGCTAACTTTAAGTCGCACACTTGTAAATGCAATATCACTACCAATAACTTCTTTTAACACAATCATGTATGGTGGTTGTGTTTTTTGCATCATTTCGTCTACCATGCTTAGTAGTATTTTTTCGCCATTAGCACCTGCAAAGCGCATCATGTCGTTTAATTTATCAAAGGATAATATCATATGCACATCTTGCAATTGATTGGCAATGCGGCATTTAGCCCAAATAGTTGCATAATGGCTATTATCAAAAATAATGTGAGTGGCGCTAAAGCCATTGATATCAAATTCTGGAGTTGCAATATTTGTTTTCATCGTTTTTTACTTTTTTATATGATACAAATATTTTACCTTCACTACGTAACCAATTTATGTAGTAAACAACTATTTTTATTTCATTAAAAATTATTTTTAAAAATGCCGTACAACAAAGATGCCTATACTAGATACAAATTGATAGATCAGCGGCTGCGTAATACACGCATTGCTCCACCTAGCTTGCAAGAATTGATAGAGTATGTGAGTGATAAATTGGGCAAGCAAGTAAGTATAAGTTCTATACAAAAAGATATTGAGGCAATGCGCCATGATGCCAATTTAGGGTTTAATGCACCAATTGTATATGATAGATACAGCAAGGCTTATAAGTATGCTGAACCAGAATATTCTATCGATAAAATGAATATTAGCGAAGAAGATTTGCAAGGCCTAGAAACTGCTTTAGGCATTTTAGAACAGTTTAAAAGTGTGCCAGCTATCAAGTATTTTGAAGAAGCTATTAGCAGAATGAGTGCTAGTGTTAAAAAAAACAGAGAGGTTAGTAAAGAGAATATTTTTTTGCTAGATAGGCCAAATAAATATTTAGGAGCGCAATTTATGAATACAATTGTAGATGCCATCCGCGATAAACGTGTGATTAAAATATCTTATCAATCTTTTAATAAACTACAAGCGAAGGAACATATAGTGCATCCTTATTTTATAAAAGAATATGATGCGCGCTTATATTTAATAGCCAATGATATTGCTGCTGGTAAGGCACCGAAGTTTCTTACATTTAGCTTTGATAGAATGCAAAAAGTAACAGATACTTATGATAGTTTTAAAGAAGAATTTGTAGATAAAGTAAATTATTTTACCAATGCATTAGGCATTAGTCACGTAGATGGTGTACCAGAAAAAATTGTATTAAGTTTTCATCCATCACAGGCTGGATATTTAAAAACACAACCTATTCATCATAGCCAAACAATATTAAAAGATACAGACAAAGAATTTAAAATACAACTACAATTGGTAGTAAACCCAGAGTTGCAAATGCGTATACTAAGCCATGGTAGTAAGGTGAAAGTGATGGAACCAAATAGTTTGAAGGATTTTGTAGCTGCAGAGGCAGAAAAAATGATTGAAATAAAGAAGTAATTAATTTTGAAATTATAATGCAAAAGATAAATATTTAGATGCATAAATAGGAGATGAAAAAAATTAAATACACTTATAATGCCAGTAATGGCAAATTTGAAAAATGGCAAACCCCTTTACGCAATAAAGTACTACGTGCATTTACATTGCTGTGTGCTTCGCTTGTTACAGTAGCATTAACCGTTTGGATTGTATACCGCTACGTGCCTAGCCCAGGCGAGCAACGCATGAAAAAACAACAAGCATATTTGCAAGAGCAGTTTGAAATTTTAAAAAAAGAAATACGCAACCAAAACAAAATGCTGAATGCATTGCATGAAAGAGATAATGAAGTATATAGAAGCATATTTGAAGCTGAGCCATTGCCAGATAGTTTGCGAGATATACATTTTGTCTTAGACGAAAATGAATTGGAAAAAAAATTATCGCCATATAATAACACAGAGTTGATAGCTACCATGCAAAAAAATATTTCCGACTTTAACCAGCGCATTGCCCAACAAGAAAAAAGCTATGACCAACTGGAAATATTGATTAGTAAAAAGCAAGACATGCTTGCTAGCATTCCAAGTATACAGCCATTAAGTAATAAACAGCTAGAGTACATTGCTAGTGGTTTTGGTGTGCGCATAGACCCCATTTATAAAGTACCGCGCTTGCACACAGGTTTGGATTTTACTGCACCACAAGGCACACCAATTTATGCCACAGGCAATGGTATTGTAGCCGAAGTAAATTTTAGCGCCACTGGGTATGGCAATTTTGTACGCATTCAGCATGGCTATAACTTCGAAACTTTGTATGGCCACATGATAAAAACAAATGTACATGCAGGGCAAGTAGTAAAGCGAGGACAAACCATAGGTTGGGTAGGCAGCACTGGCAAAAGTACAGGTCCACATTGCCATTACGAAGTAATACGTAACAACGATAAAATAGATCCTATTCATTTTTTTTACAATGATATTAAACCCGAAGAGTATGAGCAAATGGTGCGTATAGCAAGTGCTGGCAATCAAAGTATGGATTAAAGCGATAATATTTTTTGATTTTTAAATTTACATAATTTACCATATGGAAATATGGTATTTTTAGAAAATATAAATTTTCAATGGCAGTAAATAATTCTATCATCTAACATCTAATAATCTAACATCTAAATATTACCTTTGCACCATGACAATTCATAAAGAAGGTAAATGGTATTGCTTAGGTGGTATCGTAATATTTTTTGTTTTACTTACAGCTATTTCACAACTATTTCCGCATTGGCCTCCATTATTTTTTGTACTTGGGGGAATTTTATTACTATTATTAATTTGGGTATTTTGGTTTTTTAGAATTCCAGAGCGCACATTTTTACAAGACCCTAGTGCTATTACAAGCCCATGCGATGGCAAAGTAGTGGTGATAGAAGAAACTACGGAAACAGAATATTTTAATGATAGACGCTTGCAGATTAGTGTGTTTATGAGTCCATTAAATGTGCACAACAATTTGTATCCAATGCAAGGAGAAGTAGATTATGTAAAATACCATCCAGGAAAATTTTTGGTAGCATGGCATCCAAAAAGTAGCACAGAAAATGAGCGGAGTACAGTGGTTGTAAAAAATGCAAAAGTTACTATACTATTACGCCAAATAGCAGGTGCGTTGGCACGCCGCATTGTTACCTATAGTCAAAAAGGTGATGTTGTAAACCAAAACGAAGAGTTAGGTTTCATAAAATTTGGTAGTAGAGTAGATATGTTTTTGCCAATTGGTACAAAAGTAGATGTAAAAATTGGCGATGTGGTGCAAGGTGGTGTAAGCAGAATAGCAACTATATAGAAAAATATTTTTGATGGCATTTACAACTATTATGTAAATTTATTTTATCTCTTGAAAATATGCATAAACCTAAGTATTTGTATAAGTCGGAAAAGGATTTAATGGCCTATGAATTTATTAGCGAAGGACCCAAAGGAAGTATAAAAAAAGTTATTCAATATTGTGAAACAAGTATTAAAAATGTTTACAATTTGGGCTTTGGCGATTTTGATGAAATTACAAATACAATTAGTGATTTAACTATAACAAATAATGATGATAGCATTAAAGTGTTAACTACAGTTGCATCTACTGTTTATTCATTTTTAAATAAGTACCCTGACGCTTGGATATTTGCTGCAGGAAGTACATCCGCTAGAACCAGATTATACAGAATTGGGATTTCAAATAATTTGATGGATATTAAGCAGGATTTTGAAGTTTATGGATTAACTAAAGAAGGAGTATGGGCAGATTTTATAAAAGATGAAAGTTACGAAGCTTTTTTAATAACAAAAAAAGGTAATACCTTTGCAATATGACAGTAGAACAATTAA
>CAIXQW010000131.1 GCA_903921675.1 uncultured bacterium
ATTTAAAATGAATTTCTTTTTAATTATAGGTCCATCAGCTTTTACCGTATTAAATAAGTAGCTTCCAATTTAAAAATTAACAAAAATAAACTAACACCTTTTATTCTACCAACACATCCTATTCACACAACTTTTTTAAAAATAAATAATATCTTAAAATCTTAATTTTAAATAACATGAAAACAAACATCTTACTAATTATCGCAATTTTCTTTTCATTTTCTGTACATGCGCAAAACCAACCAGTAGTATTGGCTATTGATGGAGTAAATACTACTTTTCAAAGTGGTTTATCTTTACCGTATTGGCTAAAGGCAGGCCAAACACTGAATTTGGTAGCAAATGCATGCTCGGTTTCCATAATGGAGTTTACAGAAGATACAACGTCATTAAAATACTCTAGAGTTATTTCTCTCAATTCTTTACAAACAGTACCCTCAGGTAAAATATGGAAGATAGAAGCAATTGGTACTAGAACAATAGGAGGCCCTGTAGTATTTTCTCCCACTTCAATACCAACTTTTTGTATATCTCCCAAAACCTTTAGCCAAGCTGGAACCTACACATGGATAGTACCACCTAATGTTACAAGTATCTGTGTAGAAGTATGGGGCGGCGGAGGTAACGGTGGTATGCATACAGGCATGAATACATTTGGCGGCGGCGGCGGAGGCGGTGGATATGGTTATCAGTGCTTTGCAGTTTTACCTGGCACAGTATACACCGTTACAGTTGGTGGACCTTCTGGAACTAGCAGTTTAGGTTCGCTAATTAGTGCTACAGGTGGGGCAGCCGGTATGGATGCTACCCCTACTGCAAACGGTGCAGGTGGAGCTGGAGGAGGATCTACTGCTACTTTTAATATAAGTGGTTCTAATGGGACGCTAGGTGCTTATTTTATGACGCCAAGCAATGTCTTAACCGGTGGTAGTGCTGGTGGCGCAGGAGCTAATGGAGGTCAAGGCGGTGACTGGGGCATAAGTTATTATAGCATAGCACCTGGAGGTGGAGGATCTGGAGGTGGTCCTAATGGCGGACATGGCGTACCTGGCGGCGCAGGTGCCCCAGGTAAAGTCATTATTTATTGGTAGTAAATTTTAAATGTAAACTTTTTTCAACGCAGCGTCTGTATATCACAACGCTGCGTTTTTTTATTCTGGCATTCAAAAAAGGAATTTTTTCAAACCGCAAGTTCATATTAAGTTTGCAGCATTATGTTTAGCACACAAACTGTATTACGCGTACGCTTTTACGAAACCGACAAAATGGGTTTTATGCACCATAGCAATTATGCACGCTACTACGAGTGTGCGCGCACAGAGGCTATTCGCGAAATAGGCTACTCTTATGCAAATGCAGAAAAAGATGGTACCATTATGCCTGTGGTAAAAATAGAAAGCAAATTTATACAACCCGTTTTTTATGATGATGAAGTGCGCATCACTACACACATCAAAGCAATGCCGCGCTTTGGCATCATCTCTTTCTATCATGAATTTTACAACCAAAAAAACGAGCTCGTGCACCAAGGTACCGTTACACTAGCTATGATAACGCTAGCTACCAACAAAAGAGAATGTGGCCCTGCACCTTTAATGAACGAATTACAAAAATATTTTACCAAATAATGAGTACGCAAATCAATGCTTCTATCATTACCATTGGCGATGAATTATTAATAGGCCAAACAATAGATACCAATAGCGCATGGATTGGGCAGCAGTTAAATGCTTTAGGTATTTGGCTAAAAAGAAGAGTAGCTGTTGGCGATAGTAAAGCAGATATTCTACAAGCATTAGACCAAGAAGCAGCACAATCCGATTTAATTATCATTACAGGCGGCCTTGGCCCTACTGCAGATGATATTACAAAACCATTGCTATGCAATTATTTTAATGGCCAATTAGTAGAAAACCAAAAAGTAAAAAACCATGTGCTACAAATATTTCGCAAGCGCAACAGACCCATTATAGATGCAAATATTGCACAAGCCATGCTGCCAAATGTATGCGATGTATTATGGAACGAAATGGGCACAGCGCCAGGTATGTGGTTTGCCAAAAACAACAAAATATTCATTGCATTACCAGGTGTGCCTTTCGAAATGAAACACATCATGACCCATGAAGCATTGCCCAAAATAAAAGAAAGATTTACCACGCCAAATGTAATGCATAAAACTATTTGCACTGCAGGCATAGGAGAAAGTTTTTTAGCAGCATCTATCCAAGATTTTGAAACAAGTTTACCTGCCAATATCAAATTGGCATATCTACCACAATTAGGTGGCGTAAAGCTAAGGCTAACCGGCAGAGATGTAGCTGCAGCAACACTAGAAAATTATTTTCAAACACTAATTACCCAATTGCCACATATTGTTTATGCCACAGAAGATATGCCTATCGAAAAAGCTATAGGCAAATTATTGTTAGAAAAAAAACTAACCGTATCATTTGCAGAAAGCTGCACTGGCGGCGGTATAAGTGCTGCTATTACTAGCATTACTGGTTCTTCTGGCTATTGCAATGGCGGCATTGTAAGCTACACCAATGATGTAAAAATAAATTTGCTTGGTGTACCTGCAGAAACCTTAAAGCAATTTTCTGAGGTATCTGCACAAACAGTTACTGCAATGGCAAATGGGGTAAGAACCAAATTAAAAAGCACTATCGGCCTAAGTATTTCTGGCTATTTAGAAGTAGTAAAAGGCAAAGAATCCGAAAAAGGTTTAATATGGATAGGCATTGCCAATGAGCAGACTACCAAAACAATTTCTGCAATAATGCCTTACGACAGAGAACGAAACTGCGAATTGGCAATTGCAACAGCACTCAACAATTTGCGTATATTTATTTCGGAAAATTATTAACCCAAATTACGCGAAAGGATTTGAGTAACGAAAACTAGCATATTTGTTGGGTATCCTCCGATGGTTGTACTTATTGGTAATAAAAATAAACAGATAATAACATCCCTTCTTCTGCGCTGTATACATTTAGGCCAATTCGGAGTGAAGGATTTGATGGTGGCGGGCAGGCTATCCGCTACTAGTCCTCGCTACGATGAAAAATCGGCGCTGTGGGCTATCCGCTGCTATCCTTGCCACTACTACAAAAGCCAAAGCATTTATCATTCCTGCCATAAATTGCAATTGCTAAACTAGGTATTCTGCCTTCAATTCTTTACTTTTGGGGTCTATAAAAAATAACAGATACTATGGCAATAATAGACATTGTAATGCCTAAAATGGGTGAAAGCATCATGGAGGCAACCATCTTAAAATGGTGCAAAAGTGTAGGAGATAATGTAAAGATGGATGAAACCTTATTGGAAATAGCTACAGATAAAGTAGATAGCGAGGTGCCAAGTACCGGCGAAGGTGTATTAAAAGAAATTTTATTTAAAGTAGATGATGTAGTGCCTGTAGGTACTGTAATTGCTAAAATAGATACTGCAAGTGGCGCAGTTGCTGCTGCTGCTGCACCAGCCCCTGCCTCAGTAGCTGCTGCTCCAGCACCTCAAGCAGCACCAGTAGTTGCTCCTGCTGCAGCACCCGCTGCTAATACAGGAAGCAAAGCAAACACAAACTTTTTTAGCCCATTGGTATTAAATATTGCTGCGCAAGAAAATGTAAGCATGACAGAATTGCAAAACATCAATGGCACTGGCGCAGAAGGTAGAATTACAAAAAAAGATATATTAAATTATGTAGCTAATAGAGGAAGTGGACAAGTGGCAGCCGTTGCACAGTCTGCAGTTAGTAGTCAGCAACCGGCGGTTAGCAGCCCTGCACCTACAAGCAATGCTCCAACACCTTCACCTGCTAATAATACTACTAGCTATGGTAGCAATGTAGAAATTATTGAAATGGATAGAATGCGTAAGCTAATAGCAGAGCACATGGTACGTAGTAAATCTACAAGCCCACATGTAACTAGCTTTACAGAAGCAGACCTTACAAATATTGTAAATTGGAGAAATAAAAACAAAACGGCTTTTGAGAAA
>CAIXQW010000132.1 GCA_903921675.1 uncultured bacterium
AAATTAGAAGAGAACTTTTTATTTTACCACCTAAGAGCAAGAAAGGAAAATAGAAGATTTAAAATATAAAGTTACTAGAGCCTGCATTGAGGCGCATAATGAATTAAGAGTGGATTTATTTATAGAAATTTGTTTAGTTGTTGAACTAAAATATGTAAAAGATTTTGAACCAATTTTTGATGCACAACTACTAACTTATAGGAAACTTTTGAATGCTTCCAGCGGTTTACTATAAAATTTTAATTGTTTAAACATTCAACTACATGGTAAAAAATCTTTGGTCAAAAAACTGTATTACGTTGTAAAGTAAACTACATCTCTCCCATTTCTTTTTGCAATGCAAACATTACATCTCTTAATCTTGCAGCTTCAATAAAATCTAATGCCTTAGCTGCTGCTTCCATTTGTCTTTTAGTATCTGCAATAGCTTTTTGTATAGAGGCTTTTGTTTTATATTCTACCATTTCTTCTGCTGCAATACTTGGAGAATTTTCTATATACTCAAAATACTTTTTACCACTTTCTTCTTTTATTTCTAATACACCTGTTTGTTTATTAATTTCTTCTATAGATTTTATAATAGTAGTTGGTGTAATGTTGTGCTCTATATTATATTTTATTTGTTTCTCGCGGCGCCTATCGGTTTCATCCATTGCGCGCTGCATACTATTGGTAATTTTATCTGCATAAAAAATCACCAAACCATTTACGTTTCTTGCGGCTCTACCTGCTGTTTGCGTTAAGCTTCTTTCATCGCGCAAAAAGCCTTCTTTGTCTGCATCTAATATAGCTACCAAACTTACCTCAGGTAAATCTAATCCTTCGCGCAACAAGTTTACACCTATCAGTACATCAATCACACCCAATCTTAATTCACGCAAAATTTCTACTCTTTCTAATGCATCAATATCGCTATGCACATATTTAGCTTTTACATTTATTTTGTGCAAATATTTCGCCAATTCTTCACTCAATCTTTTTGTTACAGTAGTCACCAAAACCCTATCTCCCATCTGGATTCGCTTATCTACTTCATCCAACAAATCATCTATTTGATTAATGCTTGGCCTTACTTCTATTGGTGGGTCAATCAGTCCTGTAGGTCGCACTACTTGCTCAATAAATTCGCCTTCTGTTTTTTCTAATTCGTATTTGCCAGGTGTGGCACTTAAATATAAAGTTTGTTGAAGCAACCCTTCAAATTCATTAAAATTCAATGGCCTATTATCCATTGCACTTGGCAAGCGAAACCCAAAATCTACAAGATTTAATTTTCTACTTCTATCGCCACCATACATCCCGCTAATTTGCGGAATACTTACATGGCTTTCATCTATCACTAATAAAAAATCTTTAGGAAAATAATCTAACAAACAGAATGGTCTAGTACCTGGATCTCTTCTATCAAAAAATTTTGAATAATTTTCTACTCCTTTGCAGTAGCCCAATTCCTGCATCATTTCTATATCATAAGTTACTCTCTCTTTTATTCGTTGCGCTTCTAATGGTCTATTCTCTTTTTTAAAATATTCTACCTGCGCCATCATTTCGTCTTGAATTTCTCTGATGATTTGGCCCATCATATTACGAGGCGGCACATATAAATTTGCCGGGAAAATTGCAGCATCATCCATGGTAGCAATACGCTTACTTGTACTTATTTCTATACTTTCTATCTCATCTATTTCATCGCCAAAAAAAGTAATACGATAACCATAGTCTGTATAAGGTAAATTAATATCTACAGTATCTCCTTTTACTCTAAATGTTCCTCTATCAAATGTATCTGTAGTACGGCTATACATGCTTTCTACCAAGCGATGCAAAAATAAATTCCTGCCTATTGCATCACCTTTTTTTAAGCGAATAATTCCTGCAGCAAAGTCCGTAGGATTACCCATACCATAAATACAACTCACACTTGCAATCACAATTATATCACGTCTACCACTTAGCAAACTAGTTGTAGCACGCAATCTTAATTTCTCTAAATCGGCATTAATACTTAAATCTTTTTCGATATATTTATTACTACTTGGCAGGTAGGCTTCTGGCTGATAGTAGTCGTAATAACTTACAAAATATTCTACTGCATTTTCTGGAAAAAATTGTTTAAACTCGCCATACAATTGCGCCACCAACGTTTTATTATGCGTTAAAACCAAAACTGGCCTTTGTATACTTTCGATAATTTTAGCAGTAGTAAAAGTTTTGCCGCTACCTGTAACACCTAATAATATTTGGTGTTGATCACCTCTATTAATAGTTTCTACTAATTTGGTAATGGCCTGAGGCTGATCTCCAGATGGTTGATATGGACTTACTACTTTAAACACATTGTAAATTTAGTAAAATATAATGATGCATAGACTTTGATATTTAAATGAAAGAATAATTTCATTGTTAAAATTAAAATTCAATTTAAAAAATTAGACACCCATTTATACTTTGCTATATATCAAAAACACGATTCAGAATTTTATTGGTATGAATTATTTGCAATATCTCCTTAAGGTGCTGCATAAGTAACCAT
>CAIXQW010000133.1 GCA_903921675.1 uncultured bacterium
TATCAATTGCAATTTACATTTACATTTGTACAAATTTATATTATGGAATCTACACCTAGCACCAATAGCAACAACAGCAAAAATTATTTATTCATAGGCATCATTGCAGCATTAACTGCATTGAGTGTGTATTTATATATGGGCAAAAACAAAGCCGAAAACCAAAACCACGCAACTGGCGAAGCTTTAGCAGAAACCACTGCCACCAAAGATGCCATGCAAACAGACTATAATGCAGCGCTAGGCAGGTTAGATGAATTAACTAGCAAAAACAAAGAAATGGAATCTGCCATTTATGCCAAAGATGGCGAAGTAGCAGACCTAAAAGCTAAAATTGATGCTATTTTGCAAAACAAAAATGCAACAGCTGCAGAGTTAAAAACAGCTAAAGAATTAATTGCAAAACTAAATTCTAAAGTGGCAAGCTTTGAAAAACAAATTGCCGAATTAAAAACTGCTAACACCAACTTGGCTACCGAAAAAGAAAAACTAAGCAACGAAAAGCAATACCTAACTGCACAAAAAGAAGAAATAACTAAGCAAAAAGAACAACTAGCCGAAGAGAAAAAAGGATTAGAAAAAAAGATAGAAATTGCTAAAGTATTACATGCAAGTAATATTACTTTAACGCCTATCAAAAAGCGCTTGCTTACTGGCAAAGAAGCAGAAACAGGCAAGGCGCGCCGTGCAGAAGTAATTAGAATAAATTTTGATGTAGACGATAATAGAATTAGCGAAAGCGGAGAAAAAGAATTTTATATTGTAGTGTATGGTCCTAATGGCGATGCATTTAGCAATGGTAAATTTAGAATGAATAATGGCACAGAAAAATCTTACACCGCCAGCAAAACAATTCCTTATGTACAAGGTCAAACCAGCAAAAGCATTTCTTTAGATTGGAAACCAATTGGCGCCAGCTTCGACAAAGGCGATTACCAAATAGAAATTTATCACATGGGCTACAAAATTGGTGGCAATGGTGTAAGTTTGAAATAGGGAATTTAATGTTAGGTTTTGCAGGTTTGTAGTGTTACATTCTTTTGCAGAAAAAGCAATTCTTTGTTTTAAAAGTAGCTGAATAGATAGAGAAATTAAGACCCGTAATTATAAAAAAAGTAGAAGCTTTTATTTAATCCGACCTTAAAAATAAAATACAGAAAATTCAACAAATAAAAAAAGAAGGGAGGGTTTTGTGCAGCAGGCACAGCGAGAGCCAATTATAAATATAAAATGAAAATGAAAAATCACTCGCCTTGCATGCGATAGCTTTTTTATGCGTTGTAAATTTTCGTATTTTATTTTTATAGTCTTGATTTTTGGTTCTTTTCATCAAGGAAAAGAACACAAAAAAAAATAAAAAAATGGGCTTCGTAATAAATACAAAGCCCATTCTCAAATCATTTTTCAAATTCTACAAATCAAATTTTATGCCTTGTGCCAATGGCAATTTATCTGTGTAATTAATTGTATTTGTTTGGCGACGCATGTATGCTTTCCAACTATCGCTACCACTTTCTCTACCACCACCAGTTTCTTTTTCGCCACCAAATGCACCACCAATCTCTGCACCGCTAGTACCAATATTTACATTAGCAATACCGCAATCGCTACCATTTGTGCTTAAAAACAATTCAGCTTCGCGCATATTCAGTGTCATAATACTACTAGATAATCCCTGTGGCACATCGTTTTGCATTTCTATTGCTTCATCCAATGTTTTGTATTTCATTACATACAATATTGGCGCAAATGTTTCGTGCTGCACAATTTTATAACTATTTTTTGCTTCTATAATGCAAGGTTTTACATAGCAACCACTTTCGTAATTTTTACCTTTCAATACTCCACCATCTACTAGCATTTTTCCACCTTCTGCTTTGGCTGTTTCTATGCTATTTAGGTAAGCTTGCACAGCATCTTTATCTATCAATGGTCCTACATGATTTTTTTGATCTAATGGATTACCAATTTTAATTTGTTTGTATGCAGCTACTAATTTTTCTGTAAATTTCTTATACACTTTTTCATGAATAATTAATCTGCGTGTGGTAGTACAACGCTGGCCAGCAGTACCAACCGCGCCAAATACACAACCTATCAAACTCATATCTAAGTCGGCATGTTCGCTAATAATAATTGCATTATTACCCCCAAGCTCTAATAAGCTTTTACCTAAACGCTTGCCTACATTTTCTGCCACCGCTTTACCCATGCGTGTGCTACCTGTAGCACTAATCAATGGGATGCGTGCATCATTGCTTAACCACTCACCTACTTCTCTGCCACCATTAATGATGCAACTAACACCTTCGGGTACATTGTTTTTCTTTAATACACTTTGTATAATATTTTGGCAAGCAATAGCTGTTAAAGGTGTTTTTTCACTCGGCTTCCAAATACATACATCTCCGCAAACCCAAGCCAACATGCTATTCCAGCTCCACACAGCTACAGGAAAGTTAAATGCGCTAATGATACCAACTATCCCCATAGGATGCCATTGCTCATACATACGATGACCTGGTCTTTCGCTATGCATAGTTAAGCCATATAATTGACGGCTCAAGCCAACTGCAAAGTCACAGATATCAATCATTTCTTGCACTTCCCCAAGACCTTCTTGCAAACTTTTGCCCATTTCGTAGCTAACTAATTCGCCTAGTGGTTGCTTTAATTCGCGCAACTGATTGCCCATTTGGCGAATAATTTCTCCACGAGCTGGAGCAGGCATTTTGCGCCATACTTTAAAAGCGGCTTGCGCAGTTTCTACTACTTTATCGAAGTCGTTTCTTTTGGTGCTGTGCACGCTACCAATTAATTTTCCATCTACAGGGCTATAACTGTCTAGCTTTTGCCCTTTAGATGCAATTGCTTTCAACCCTGTACTAGTGCCATTATTGATAGCAGAAAGACCTAATTGTTTTAATATTTTTTGCATTTTTTATGTATTGTAAATTTTTATAAAAAAATAATGTTCCATTTTTTAAAATGGATTGCAAAAGTACAAATTTACTTTTGTATAAAATAGTGTTAAATACTAATTGAAATTATTGACGAAAGTAAATAGAATACTTATTTTTCCCTTAATTTTAAACTTTAAAATCTAAAAATGAAAAAAAATATTCTTTTATTAGCTACCTTATTAGTAGGAAATTTACTATTTGCACAAGACAAAGTGAACAAATCATCCTCTAACAAAAACGATGCGCAAGTATTTTTAAATCTAGGCGGTGGATTCAACAATCCATTTGGACCATTAGGTTTTGGTATAGATGTAGCTATTCATCCACATGTAATGGTAGGCACAGGTGTAGGTGCAAGTAGCTGGGGTACAAAATTGATGCTAAAAGGAATGTATTTTAGAAATGAACATTATCATGGTGGAGCTTTTGGCCTATCTATCCATCAATCTACTGGCATTACATTAGATAGCTACAAATACCAACCTGCAAATTCTGGCAATACGTATTCATTAAATGTAAAT
This sequence comes from uncultured bacterium, assembly GCA_903921675.1. Taxonomy (GTDB): domain Bacteria; phylum Bacteroidota; class Bacteroidia; order Chitinophagales; family Chitinophagaceae; genus CAIXQW01. The sequence continues at coordinate 3,485 of CAIXQW010000133.1, forward strand.
GGCGCAGGAATTACAAGTGCTAATTTTTTATATGCCAATTATAGAAATATAGGCAGAAGAAGTAAGTTTTATCTACAAACTGGCATTGTAGCAAAATTAAACAACCCAACAACCTCTATAAAATATGCAGGTACTACTATCGATTTTACAGATAAAAAAGCAAGAAGTGCAATAGATATTAGTAAACCAGGAGGAATTATTATGAATCTTGGTTTCTTAATTGCATTAAAATAAACTAAATAAAGTTAATCAATAAGAATTCTCAATAACAAGTTACCCACAAAAAGCCTTTTTTTATTGCCTACCTTTGCCAAAATTTAAAATAATATGACATTTGCAGAGTTGGGTTTAAGAGAAGAGTTGCTACAGGCGGTAGAAGCTCTTGGCTTTACGACCCCTACACCGGTGCAAGAAAGCGCCATCCCAAAATTAATTTCTGGTTCAAAAGACTTTATTGGTCTTGCACAAACAGGCACCGGAAAAACAGCAGCATTCGGCTTACCCCTTTTGCAATTGATAGACACTAGCCACACCTTGCCACAGGCATTAGTGGTTTGCCCTACACGCGAGTTGTGTATGCAAATTATGCGCGACATCGTGAGCTTCAAAAAATTTATTCCTAATTCTTACATTGCAGCTGTATATGGTGGTACACCCATCAATCAGCAAATACGCGATATAAAAAAAGGCGTAAACATTGTAGTAGCTACACCAGGTAGATTGATAGATTTGATAGAAAGAAATGCCATCGACCTAAACGAAATTAAATATGTAGTGTTGGATGAAGCCGATGAAATGCTAAACATGGGTTTCCAAGATGATATAGAATTTATCTTGAAAAATACGCCAAACAGAAATGCAACATGGTTGTTTAGTGCTACTATGCCACCAGAAATTCGCAGAGTAAGTAAGCGCTACATGAAAGACCCGGAAGAAATTAGTATGGGTGCAATGAATACTACTAATGTAAATATCGACCATCAATATTACGCAGTGGCACACAAACATCGCTACGAAACTTTGAAGCGTTTGATAGATTTTAACCCTGGTATTTATGGTATTATATTTACTCGCACCAGAATGGATGCGCAAAATGTAGCCGATTTATTAACGCGTGAAGGATATACAATTGATGCATTGCATGGCGACTTAAGCCAACAACAACGCGACAAAGTAATGAAAGCTTTCCGCGATAAAAGCTTACAATTATTGATAGCTACAGATGTGGCTGCAAGAGGAATTGATGTTACAGGTATTACGCATGTAATCAATTACGAATTGCCAGATGATATAGAAGTTTACACGCATCGTAGTGGTAGAACTGGTAGAGCTGGTATGACTGGTATATGCATGAGCATTGTAGCACCACGCGAAGCAAGCCGCATTAAAGCCATAGAAAAAGTAGCCAAAGCTAAGTTTCATAAATTGGATGTGCCAAGTGGTAAAGATGTTTGCCGTAAGCAATTTTTTGGGTTTATGGATAAAATACATAACACAGACATTAGCAATGGCGAATACAAAACATATTTACCAATGCTACAAGAGCGCTTTGCAGATATGGATAAAGAAGAAATATTGCAACGTGTAGCAGCTAGCGAGTTTGATAGATTTTTGAAATACTACGAGCATAGCGAAGATTTAAATGCTCGCGGAGATAGCAGAGATAGAAATAGTAGAAGCGACAGAAGTGAGAGAAGCGACAGACCAGAAAGAAATAACAGAGAAGGCGATAGCGACAGAAGAGATACCGCAGGCAGAAGCTTTAACAGCAACCCGAATTGCGATAGATTATTTATTAACTTAGGTACAAAAGATGGTTTTTACAAAGCAAGCTTCTTACAATTTGTTTTAGACATGAGTGAATTATCTAAAGATAATTTGGGTAATATAGATATGAAAGACATGTTTACTTTTGTAGAAGTAGATAAAGCACACACTGCTAAAATGTTGAGTTCTTTGGATGGCAAGCAATTTAAAGGCCGCGCTATACGTATGAATGATGCAGAAGGTGGTGGAAGAAGCGGAGGCCGCGGAGATGGTAGAGGCGAAGACAGAAGAGGTGGCGACAGAGACAGAAACGGAAGCCGCGGTGGTGGCTATGGCGATAGAAATAGCGACAGAGGTGGCAGCCGCAGTGGTGGTGGAGATAGGGGCAGAGGTGGCAACAGCGACAGAAGCAGCCGTGGTGGTGGATATAGCGACAGAAGCAGCAGCCGCACCACAGAATCTGGCCCAAGCGGCAGACCTAGATTTAAAAAAGATTAATTCTTTTATTAAACTCTAGTAGTGAAATAATAAAACAGCAAAGCCAATTTTAGCAATAGAATTGGCTTTTTTTATGTGCAAAGTTAGCCTTATTGTTTCCGTCGGTGGAGATAAAGCAAATCTGTGGCAAGAATTAATTTTGGTGACACAAGGTAAAATTTCCGTATTGGCAGATAAATTTCCCGTAGGATACTTTTGCATTTCCGTAGGATTAGATGAAGTTTTGGGGAGGGTTGTTGACGCAGCATACAAAATAAAAAGCCATGAGTATGTTCAATAAAGTGTGTCAAATAAAAAATTTTAATAATAAATTTGATATACAAAATGCAAGAAACACAAGACAA
>CAIXQW010000134.1 GCA_903921675.1 uncultured bacterium
AAAGGATACAACTACTCATTTATTATCTTCTGAAGCTAATAAAAAAAGATTATTAGAATCAATTAAAAGAGATCAACAAAAAAAGTATGAATTTCATGATTTAATAGAAGTAAATTAAATCATTCTCCTATGCCAAACACATACTTCACAGCAGGGCCATCGCAACTGCATCCACAATATATACAATTCCATCAGCAAGCCATGGAATTAAATTTAGGTAGCATGAACCACAGAAGTGATGCCTTTAGAAAAGTGTATCAAGAAACGGATGCACAGCTTCGCAAGTTATTCAACCTACCTCCTACTCATGCTATTTATTTTACTGGTAGTGCTTCCGAAATTTGGGAAAGGATGATTTTGAATATAGTAGAACAAAATAGCTTCCATTTTGTAAACGGAAGTTTTAGTCAGCGATTTTACAAATACAGTAAATTGCTTGGCAAAAATGCTATAGCTGCAAAGGCAGAACATGGCAAAAGTTTCGACTTTAATTCAATTACTATTCCAGAAAATACAGAGCTAATTTGCACCACGCAAAACGAAACCAGCTCTGGCGTTTTTATTCCTTCTGCAATATTAAAAAAAATTAAAAAAAATAATCCAAATGCGTTGCTGTGTGCAGATTTGGTTTCTATTGCACCAATCTCTACATTGGATTACAGCTTGATGGATTCTACTTTTTTTAGTGTGCAAAAAGCATTTGGCATGCCGCCAGGTTTAGGTGTTTGGATTGTAAATGATGCTTGCCTTGCAAAGCATAAAAGTATGCAAGAAAAAAATTGTGCAATGGGAGCGCATAACACATTAGATACCTTTCAAAAAAATTACGAAAAGTGGGAAACCCCAAGTACACCTAATATTGTTGCAATTTATATTTTAGGAAAAATTGCAGAGGTGTTTAATAACACTGGCATAGAAAATATCAGAAAAGAAATTGCACAGAAAGCAAAATTATTATATGCATTTGCAGAGCAATCTAAACAATTTTCTGCTATTGTAAATGATGTAGATGCAAGGTCGGAAAGTGTAATTGCATTGCATTGCGAAAATGGAAGCGCTCCAATTATTGCTGCATTAAAACAAAAAAACTTATTTGTAACTAGTGGCTATAGTGCCTATAAAGATGCTGAAATTAGAATAGCGAATTTCCCTACAACATCAATAGCAGATATGCAAAATTTAATTGCAGAGTTAAACAATTTGGATATTGCTTAGCTTTCTTTCCATAAATAAGGAAACAGTACCAAGCTCAAGCCTACAATTAAAGCATCCATGGCTAATAAAGCTATAAAAAACTGATTCCAGCCTTTTACCATTACAGGCAAAAACAAGCTGATACTTAAATCGCTAAGAATTAATATCAAAGGAAAAACCAATGGAAACCCAAGCACTGCAAGCAATGTAGTATTATTATTTACTTTAGATACAATTGCGCTTAAAAAGGTAAACAACAATCCAAAACTAATGGCACCTAACAAAAACAAACCAATAAATAAAGGCTTATTAATAGCCGGAAAGCCAATAAAAAAATTAAACAACATTAAATTGATGGCGCCAATTACAGCCATATAAATAGTATTGTAAATGAGTTTAGCACCAATTAATGTTTGTGGATGATGCACTGTGTAGTAATACATCCAGCGGCCTTTGTGCTCCGACATAAAACTTTTTGCAACGCTATTAATGGATATAAATAATACACATAACCAAATCAAACTATTCCATACCAAGGAGTCTGGCTCTTTTTGCAAATTATAAATCAAAAAAACCAAGCTTAACAAATACAAGATGATGCCAAACAAA
>CAIXQW010000135.1 GCA_903921675.1 uncultured bacterium
AAAACCTAATTATATAGCTACAATTGCATCCCTATTGCTTTTATTAAATAATAATTCCAAAGCACAATCCATCACCAAAATAGAGCCTCCAAATTGGTGGGTAGGTATGCAAAATGACACAGTGCAATTAATGGTATACGGTAAAGATTTAAAGGATATGCAATTTACTTTTCAGTATGAAGGCATAAAAATTTTAAAAGTTGAGAATAAAGAAGATAACTATGCATTTATAGATTTATATATCCCAAAAGATGCAAAACCAAATATTATTTTCATCAAAGCAGACAAAGGCAAATACCATTCTGCAATTAGTTATAAGTTACACGCTAACGATCATTATCAACCTAAAGGATTTAATAATGCCGACTTAGTTTATTTAATAATGCCGGATAGATTTAGCAATGGTAATACACAAAACGATAATGTAAAAGAAATGGAACAAAGCAATCGCAATCATCCTGGAGGTAGGCATGGTGGCGATTTACAAGGCATTGCCAATCATTTAGATTACATTCACTCATTAGGTGCTACCACAGTTTGGCTAACTCCTTTTCAGGAAATGAATGATGATAGATATAGTTATCATGGCTATGGAACTAGTAATTATTTCGAGGCAGATGCGAGATATACTAGTGGTAAAAAAGGTAGCGAAGAAAACAATAAACAATATAAAGATTTTACAGAAGCATGCCATCAAAAAAACTTAAAAGTAGTAATGGATGTGGTAACAAACCATATTGGCAATAAGCACGAGTGGCAAACACATTACCCAAGAATTAAAAATTGGGTGCATGATAGTATTATTAATCAATTCGACATGCCATCGCTTACAGATCCTTATGCAACAATTGCAGATCAAACGAATATGGAGAAAGGTTGGTTTGTACCTAGCATGCCAGACTTAAATCAAAGCAATCCGCGTGTGGCAAAATACTTGATACAAAACCATATTTGGTGGATTAAATATGCACATATCGATGGATTAAGATTAGATACCGAACCATTTAGCGAAAAACATTTTTTAACGCAATGGGCTTCTGCTTTGCAAAAAGAATTTCCAACTTTAAGCATCGTAGGCGAAGTATGGAGTGCGCACAACCAACCACCTATTGGCAACTATTGGCAACAATCGACTACTAACAAAGATGGCTACTCTAGCCAAATCGAACATATTATGGATATTCCATTGTGGGAAAATGCTACACAAGCATTTAAAAATAATGATGCCCAAAAATTGTATTATACATTGAGCCAGGATTTTGTATATGAGCATCCTGAGAAAAATTTTGGTATTCTTGGCAATCATGATATGGAGCGTTTTTTTACAACAGTAGATAGTAATGTTGCTAAATACAAATTGGGAATAATTTTTTTAGCCACTACTAATAGAATACCGCAATTGTATTATGGCGATGAATTTGGCATGACTGGCAAAAAAAATAAAGACGATGGATATGTGCGTGCTGATATGCCAGGAGGATGGGATGGAGATGCAAAAAATATTTTTAATGGTAATGGATTTGCAGAATCTGATAAAGAAATGGGCTTATTGCGATTTAATCAAGAAATATGGAATTGGCGAAAAAAACAAGCGGTTATACATAATGGAAGTATGAAACATTTCTATCCAAAGCAAGGTGTATATATCTACCAAAGAAGTTTAAATAATCAAAAAGTAATTGTAGTATTAAATTTAAAAAATGAAAAAATAATAATCAATCAAACAGACTATGCAGAAATTTTAAAAGGTCTTACTGCAAATAATGTGCAATTTATTTCTGAAAATACAACCGTAAATGCAACTACAATAGATTTACCAGCATATGGTTATATTATTTTGCAAAGCAATTAAAATAATAGAAAAAAAAGCGAAACGATTTTAATACTATTGACATTGGTGTTTCGGGCTTCCAAATTACAACCTATAAAAATATAAGCCTCCTAAAAACCTCAAATCTCAGCGCGAAGCTGAGACCTGAAGAAACTATAACCCATGAAAAAACGAGATAAATCCTATTTGGGAAGGATGATTATTAATAATAATTGCGCGAAAATACTAAAATAATTTAGAATTAAACTAATTTTTTTCAATCATTTGATATTAATAATTTATTCCAATTAGCACTCAAGACCTTATATTTACTATATAATTTAAAAATATTATTAACAAAAGTCAACTATCTAATTGCAATGTTACGCCTAATTCTGCTTAATGATTCCGGGAAAATACCAAGATAGGAGGCAATATCTTTTTGGGAAATCCGTTGTACAAATATTGGAAACTCATTTAAAAATTTGATATACCTTTCTTCTGCAGATAAACTAATTAAATTAAATCTGTCTTTGTACAAAGCTACCATTCTGTTTTGCGACATTATTCTAAAATGAGATTCTAATTTTGGTATATTTTTATATAACTCCTCCATGTCATCATAGTGGAAACAAAATAATTCTGCATCTTCTACACATTCAATGGCAGATAAACTACCCTGGCTAGTAACATAACTATTCAAATCTGTTATCCAAAAATCTTCGCAAGCAAAACTAATATTATGTTTTATACCTTCTTGGTCTGTAATATAGGTTTTAAATAATCCTTTATTAATGAACCCAATCTGGCGATTCACTTCCCCTATTTCAAAAAACTTATCGCGCTTTTTAAATTTTCTTACAATAATACAATTTGCTATAGCTTCTTCTTGTTCTTGTGTAAAAGAATAAATTTTAGTCAAATTTTTCAGTAATTTACTATAAGGCATTGGGTAAAAATACTTATTTTAATTTACTTTTACCAAAATGAAACAAGAAAATTCGGTAAGAATAGATGCCTATTTATGGGCTATTAGACTGTATAAAACAAGAACACAAGCCGCAAAAGCCATAGCAGATGGCAAAGTAAAATTAAATGGCGACAATGTAAAGCCATCTAGGATAGTGCATATTGGAGAAGTATATGGACTGCGTTCTTCCGAAAAAAGAATGACAATACAAGTAAGTGGTATTATTAATAAACGGGTAAAATACGCAGAAGCAATTTTAAATTACTTTGATGTAAGCACCGATGAAGATAAATTATTTAATACCAATAAACAGGAAAGTAGTTTTTATTTTGGCAAAGGCTACGAAAAAGTAGGCAGACCTACCAAGAAAAATGCTAGAGATTTAAATGATTTCTTTAGTGCAGATGATGATACAGAATAAGTTTATTCTGCCTTACCACTAAGCATTGGCACAAATAAAAAATTGCCAAATTGTTCTTCTTTTATGTCTGTTTCCGAAATTTTAGTGATGCGCTTCATGCGTTGCTGTCCATCTTCGTCTTCTGGAATTACCATATACCCTCCTATCTTTAATTGCGCTAATAACTTTGGTGGAAGCATTGGAGCACCGCAAGTAATAATTATTTTATCGAAAGGTGCAAAAGTTGGCAAGCCTTCAAATCCATCCCCAAAAAAATACTTTACTTTTTTATATTTATCTGCAAATGGATTCGTTTTTTGAAATTTAGAATATAATTTTTTCTGCCTTTCTATCGTAAATACAAATGCATTCATTTCTGCCAATACACTACTCTGGTAACCACTACCCGTACCAATTTCTAAAATTTTTTCATACGGTTTTACTTCCAACAATTCTGTTTGAAAAGCTACAGTATATGGTTGCGATATGGTTTGATTTTCGCCAATCGGGAAACTTCTATCTTCGTAGGCAATATGGTCAAATGCAGGATCTAACAAAAAATGCCTAGGTATTTTACCTATTGCTTGTAATACTTTTTCGTCTTTTATTCCTTTGGTACGTATTTCTTCTATTAATTTTTTCCTCCATCCCTGATGCTTGGGACTATCTACATGTGTAATCATCGTTGCTGCGTAAAATTACAAATTAATCTAAAGATAAAAAATCAATTTTCAGATTATAACAATTAGATATAGCAATTGATTGAATGAATTGAATTACTCCTCCCCTTCCAAATACATTGTCAACTCTAATCCTATCCCATAAGTAGCTAATAAACTGATAAATTCCGACTCAAAATAGTTTGACTGATAGCCCTTCATTTTATTAGTGATGCCAAAATCAAAATTGAAATACTCAACTTCACTATTGTTTTTAATTGCAATTAAATCTTCTTTATTTATTAATATAAATGCTATTACATCTTCTTTCTGCTTTTCAAACTCATCAAAATTAGCATCGCTTGCTAAAAATGAAACTACAGAATAAGTCATGATTTGTCCTTTGGGTTTTTTAATTGCCCTTGGCTCACCTTTAATTTTTGTTTTGTAAGGTTTCATTTTTATGGCACTTAATAAAGTAATCATATCCAAATCTTTTCCAATTACATGTAAATTACATCCCATAATTAAATACAAAAATAGAGTTTTTATTTGTTGACTCAACCAACATCGTATTTAACCTCTATTTCAATGCTAATTTCATTTACCGAATTGTTTTTTATTTTTTGATTTCTCAAATATCAATTAAATCCGATAACACTATTCTAATACAACTAATCAAGGTAACTATCCCTTATGCATGATAGTACAATTTTAATATCCCCATAAAGCAAATACAAACGCTTCCTGAC
>CAIXQW010000136.1 GCA_903921675.1 uncultured bacterium
CAACAACAGCAGAATGAAAACCAACCACAAGATATCAATCAACAGCAACAATTGCCAAATGGGAAGACTTCCAGTATAGGCCTATTTTTTGCTGCGAGTATTGGAATAGCAATGTTAGGTATTCAAATAAAAAAATACATAGCTTAAATAAAAATATATGGAATTGCAGATCTCAAAATTGCTAAATAAAATTTGGTACCAATTTGTAGGCTTGGTTATTATATTTTTCCCAATTCAGTTTGCACAATTACCATTTCAGCAGTACTTCACCAATTTTATTTTTGGCAAATGGATTGCTTATTTAGCTATCCATATAATGCATTTGCCAATTACCACAATCACTATCAGCTCAGATTCCAGAGCTATGTATTTATTGTTTTTCACTCTGTTTATTTGTTCCATTGCTATTCATATTATTGGATTATTTCTCAAAAAATATAATACAACTACATTATTTATTTTATTACAAAAAATGGCATTATATTATTTAGCTTTTCATTTCTGTAGCTATGGATTCGATAAAATAGTAAAGCAACAATTTTATTTACCTGAGCCAAATATACTATACACAAATATTGGAAGCCTACACAAAGACATATTGTATTGGAGTACAATCGGTACTTCTAGCACTTACAATGTTTTTTTAGGAATCGCAGAAGTGCTTGCTGGAATGATGATTATATTTAGAAAAACTCGTTTACTTGGATTAGTGTTGGCAGTTGGAATATTAATCAATGTAGTAGCTGTTAATTTTTGTTTTGATATTAATGTAAAATTATTTGCTAGTTTTTTGCTTCTAATTAGTATGATAGAATTATTATCTTATAGAAATTTATTTTTACAAAAGCAAAAATGGAAAATAACAATTGCATCCTTACCAATACCACATCAACAGCAATTACTTTTTAAAATACTTTATTTTTTAATTATCAGTATAGAAATTATTTACCCAAGTTATATAGCCAATAATTGGAATGATGATATTGCACCAAGACCATTACTGCATGGAGCGTATCAAATAGTTAATCCCATTACTTCTAAATATTGGCAACAATGGAGTCCCAAAATGGTATTTATGCATAAAGAAAACTATATTATTTTCCAGCAAGAAAACGGAGAAACGAAAGATTTTAAATATTGTTTGGATGCTAAAAATAAAATACTCCAATTTTCAGTAGCAAAAAACAAAATAGAAACTATGCATTTCTATCAAGATACATTGCACCGCCAATTGCTATTTATTCATCAATTAGATACGCTTTACTGTCATGCTTTAGCTTGGCAAAAAATGAATGTATTGCATAATGAATTTCATTGGAGCGTGGAAGATTATTAAAGTTATCTTTTTACAATTTTATAAAATAAACTTTCATTATTTTTAGCCATGTTAACAATGTAATTTCCTGGGCACAAATTGCTGCAATCAATTTCATTTCTTGCACTTGTTAATCTTTGATGGATTAACGTTTTTCCTCTAGCATCAATCAATCTAAATTGATATTCATTTTTATTTTCTATTAAATTAACTATCAAATTATTATCTACGATTGTATTGATAGAAATATTTTCATTCAATACAATATGATTGATGGCAACATTGATTTTTGCAGGCGCCAAGCGAATAACAGTGCCTGAATCAGGAAAATCGGACAACCCACTAAATCCATTATTCATCACATCTGCTAAAGTGTTAGTATCTGCCAAAGCAGGAGATAGACTTACTAAAGAATACATTTTATCCCATGTTTGATTATTGAAATCTAAATTATCACCATAAATAAATGCAGGACCACTTCCAACAAAATAATTAGAAAACATATTAGGATCTATAGATGATTTACCAATATGGTATTCTATTGCACTATCTTTTTCATAAAGCCATGTTTGAATATTGATATAATCTAAGCCTGCTGTGTCATCATAAAATCCAACATGATCATATTGTATTTTTGTAACTAATTTATTATTTACAGTATCTGTTTGGTAAGCAATAGAACTATTTGGGTTAGATAAATGTCCATCAAATCTTGTATTAAATAAATCTACTGCAAACCCCATCATATTTGCTGCAGACGCAATATTCAAATCTTGTGTAAATAATATACCATCCATAGATAGTTGATCATTAGCATATAAATCTGTAACATCATTTCCAAAATAATGAAATGAGAAACCTATAGGCAATTCAAATGCGGGATCGTCCCAATTTACAGAATCTACTAAAACTGTTTTATTAGTAAGTATATCGTACTTTGCAGTAAACACAGTTAATACTTTACCGTCTATCCATTGAGCTTTGGCACAAAGAGAGCTTGCAATTATGGAAGCTAAAAAGAGAATTTTTTTCATTTTTTTCATTTTTTTCAAAAATAATTTAATTTACGAAAAGTCAAAATAATATTTTCAATTGTTAGACTATACTAAATTTTAAGGTATGACATAATCTCTATTTTTCTGGCAGTAGATTAATTTTTCATTCCTTATATTTGTTGCATAAATAAAACGAATTTTATGTCAAATTTCACATTCAATCAAATTCAAGAATTAGGCCATGAGCAAGTAGTATATTGCCATGATGCAGCAACTGGTTTAAATGCAATTATTGCAATACACGATACAACATTAGGGCCTGCATTAGGAGGTACACGCTTGTGGCAATATGATAGTTTTGATGCAGCAACTACAGATGCATTGCGTTTAAGTAGAGGAATGACATACAAAGCTGCTATTAGTGGTTTGCATCTTGGCGGTGGCAAGGCGGTTATTATAGGTAATCCAAGTATGAAAAACGAAATGTATTGGCGTAGATATGGTAAATTTGTAAATAGCCTTGGTGGAAAATATATTACTGCAGAAGATGTAAATACCAATACTGCAGACATGGAGTTTATTAATTTAGAAACTGAACATGTAACAGGTAAACCAGAATATAGTGGTGGCAGTGGCGATCCTAGTCCATTTACCGCTTATGGTACATTTGTAGGCATGAAAGCATGTGCAAATAAAGCATGGGGAAGCGATAGTTTGGAAAATAAAAAAGTAATGGTTCAAGGTGCCGGAAGTGTGGGCCAATATTTGGTGGGTCATTTATTAAATGCAGGAGCTAAAGTTTTTATTTGCGATATCAATCAAGATAGAATTAAGCAAACAGTAGATAAGCACTCGAAAGTAGAAGTAGTAGCTGCAGCAGATATGCTAAATGTTACTTTTGATATTTATGCCCCATGTGCTTTAGGTGCTACTATTAATGATGATAGCTTATCAAAACTAAAATGCCAAATAATTGCAGGGGCTGCTAATAACCAATTGGAAGTAGAAGAAACCCATGGCAGAAAATTGATTGAAAAAGGAATTATTTACGCTCCGGATTTTCTATTAAATGCTGGTGGATTAATAAATGTAAGTGCAGAAATTGGATATTATAATAAAGACCTTGTAACTAGTGCGGTAGAAAAAATTTATGGTCGTTTACAAGATTGTTTATCATTGGCAGAAGCAGAAAATATAACTGCACAAGAAGCTGCAATGCGCATGGCCAAAAAAAGAATTGCAGATATGAAAGAATTAAAAAGCAGAAGATAATTACTTAGAAAATATTGCATAAAAAAAGTTGAACAAAATTGTTCAACTTTTTTTATGCAATTCACTCAATGATTTTATTTTTTATTTACACCACTTATATCGTGTATATTCATTAATAATTTTGGTTGTCTGCCATCTAAAACTATAGAAATAGTTTCATGTGGTTTTACAGCATTTTGATAATGCCCTTGATTAATTACGCTATGTCTGCTTACTTTCATTGGCCCTTCTATTGTCCAATCTTTCATAGATTTTTTATCGAAGCGGCATGTGTTGCAAATCCATCCTGGCTTTCCATCTTTGGTATTCATTACCTCGCCCCATTTATTTTTGCGAGCAGTAACTCTTAATACATCTTCACCTCTATTCCAAAGTGTTACTTCGCCGCAACATTTTGGATTGTCACAATTTCTATGCGCATCTATTGGATTGGTAAACCAAACTCGATTTTTAAAACGGAATGTTTTATCTGTTAATGCACCAACAGGGCAAACATCAATTACATTACCAATCATATCATTATCCAAATTATTTTGGATAAATGTAGAGATTTGGGCATGATCTCCTCTATCTAAAACACCATGTTCTCTTTTGTCGCTTAATTGATTAGCAGCAAATACACAACGATAACATAATATACAACGATTCATGTGCAGTTGAATATATGGTCCTAAATCTAATCTTTCAAATGTACGGCGTTTAAATTCGTAACGGGTACCTTCTTTGCCATGTTCATATCCTAAATCCTGCAAATGACACTCTCCTGCTTGATCACAGATCGGGCAATCTAAGGGATGATTGGCCAACAGCATTTCTACTACACCAGCTCTAGCATCAGGTACTTTTTCTGAAGTAATATTTTTTACTTCCATACCATCCATTACTCCAGTACGGCAGCTAGCAACTAACTTTGGCATTGGTCTTGGATCTTTTTCGGAACCTTTACTTACTTCTACCAAACAAGTGCGGCACTTACCACCACTACCTTCTAAAGGTGTGTAAAAGCACATTGCCGGAGGTGTTATATCGCCACCAATCATGCGAGCAGCTTCTAAAATAGATGTGCCAGGTGCAACTTCTATGGTAATATTATCGATGGTTACTTTAAAATTTGTAGTTTGTTCTGCCATTTTTATTTAAATGTAGTTTTATAAATTTAATTATTATTTAAACAGTTTCTATTTCTAATGCATTTGCGTAATGCGCTAATCCAAAATTCCTTGTCAAGCATTCAGGATTATTAATATGCCATTCAAACTCATCACGAAAATGACGACTGGCTGCTGCTACAGGCCATGCTGCTGCATCTCCTAAAGGACAAATAGTATTTCCTTCTATCTTGCGTTGAATATCCCAAAGCAAATCTATATCTTCCATTTTACCATTGCCTTCGTCTATACGTTTCAATATTTTTTCCATCCAGCCAGTACCCTCGCGGCAAGGACTGCATTGTCCACAACTTTCGTGGCGATAAAAGCGAGCTAAAGTGTAAGTGTTTTTTACAATGCATTGGTCTTCATCTAACACAATAAATCCACCACTACCAAGCATACTTCCTGTTGCAAATCCACCATCACTTAGGCTTTCATAATTCATGTAGCGTGTTTCGCCTTTTGCTGTTTTTAATAATAAATTGGCAGGTAAAATTGGCACAGAACTTCCTCCCGGGATACATGCTTTTAGTTTTTTACCATTTTTTATCCCACCACAAAATTCTTCACTATAAATAAATTCTTCCACAGATTCCGTCATAGAAATTTCGTAAACACCTGGTTTATTGATATTGCCACATGCACTAATTAATTTTGTTCCCGTGCTGCGCCCTACTCCAATTTTTGCATATTCCTCGCCACCCATATTAAGGATAGGACCAACAGCAGCAATAGTTTCTACATTATTTACAACAGTTGGGCAACCCCACAAACCTTTTACTGCTGGGAAAGGTGGTTTAATTCTTGGATTGCCACGTTTACCTTCTAAAGATTCTAACAAGGCTGTTTCTTCTCCGCAAATGTAGGCACCTGCACCGCGTTGTACATATATTTCTAAGTCGAAGCCTCTGCCTAAAATATTTTTGCCCACAAATCCTGCTGCACGAGCCTCTTCGATAGCCTTTTCTAATATTGTAGGTATCCATGCATACTCTCCGCGGATATAAATATAACAAGCATTGGCACCCATTGCATAGCAGCTACTTACAATACCTTCTAATAATACATGTGGTAAAAATTCCATCAAGTATCTATCTTTAAAAGTACCTGGCTCACTTTCATCGGCATTTACTACCAAGTAGCGCGGCACACCTTCTGGCTTAGCCAAGAAGCTCCACTTCATACCTGCCGGAAAACCAGCACCTCCGCGACCTCTTAAACCACTTTTCTTTACTTCTTCTGTAACTTCATCGGGTGTTAAAGTATTCAATGCTTTTTCTACGCTTTCGTAACCACCATGCTGGCGATACACCTCGTATGATTTTATATTGGGAACATTTGCATGTTTTAGTAGGAGTTTTTGTGCCATATATTAAATTGTATATTAGTAATGTTTATTTTTTCGTTTTGGTTAAATTATCATGTTTTTTAGTATACTGCTTAAGTATTTTTTTCTGATTCTTGCTTGTAAATGGAGATATTACAAACCCTCCCAACAAAAGTAAGGCTGCAATTGAAGACAAAACTATTCCTGGTACCTTATTTTTTACATCAGATTTTTCTTTACCAAAAAAACCAAGATAAGTTAGAACTATTCCAAAAAATCCAATTAAATATGCAGCAAAATGCATACCATCAGTTAATTGCTGTTTTTCATGTTTGCTTTCTAATATTTGCATTTTTGTTAATAATTCAGGATCATCTGCTACAAATTTCTTTATACTTTCTGTAGAATATACCTCCAATGGTCCATTTCTTTTTTGAATAAATTCTAACGTTACAGTAGATGCATATTTACTTCCAGGATTAAATGTTTTAGAAATTTTATAATGAGAAATAAATCCTTTTTTTATGCATTTAATAAAATATCCGTATGGATTTTTAGCAAAATATTTATAATTATACTGATAGGCAATAACTTTTGAATCATTAAATAATCTACCATCTTCTAGTGTAAAATTTCTTCCATTATTTGTATATTTTACAGAAAAGTTTTGACCTGAAATTAATGTA
>CAIXQW010000137.1 GCA_903921675.1 uncultured bacterium
ATATATGCATAGAAAAAGTGGTTTAAATAGATTTCATAATCATTTTTTGTTGTTCTATATTGGTGTCAATCTATTAATTATTGCAGGAAAATTTGAAACATTTTTTTTAAAGGGTTACAGAAAAGTGATTTACATTTTTTTTTAATATAAAAAAACTAATAGAAATTTTCTAATATCTTAATCTAAATTAGTTATTGCTGCATCTATCTAATCTATTTTTGTAAATATGAAAAAAGTAATTCATCCTGCAAATGAAAGAGGAAATGCCAATCATGGTTGGTTGCAGGCAAATCATAGTTTTAGTTTTGCTAGTTATTACAATCCTGCCAAAATGAACTTTGGTGTATTGCGTGTGTTAAACGATGATACTGTAGCTCCTGGCATGGGCTTTGGCACACATCCACATGATAATATGGAAATCATTACCATACCTACAGAAGGTGCTTTGGCACATAAAGATAGTATGGGTAATGAAGAAGTAATTTATAGTGGCGATATTCAAGTAATGAGTGCAGGTACTGGCATACAACATAGCGAGTATAATGCTAGCAAAGTAGCTGCTGTAAAATTGTTTCAGATTTGGATTATTCCTAACCAACAAAATGTAACGCCGCGTTATCAGCAAATTACTTTAAACCCAGCAGATAGTTTGAATCAATTGCAACAAATAGTTTCTCCTAAGCAAGATGAGGCAGGTGTATGGATTCATCAAAATGCTTGGATGCATATTGCAAATTTTACAGAAGATAAAAGTGTAAATTATACTGTAAAAAACAAAGGTAATGGCGCTTATGTATTGGCAATAAATGGAGAAGCAACTATTGATACAACTGTATTGCATACTAGGGATGCTATTGGAATTTGGGAAGCCGAAGAATTTGTAATTCATGCAAAAGCAGGTGCAAGAATTTTAGTAATTGATGTACCAATGAGTTGGTAAACTTCTAACGCATCAACATAATGTCACCTTGCATTTCCTGTATTTTTCCACTAGGAAATACCCATCTTGCGCGATAATAATACATACCAGCATCACATGGTTTGCTATTTAAAGTGCCATCCCATGCTTCATTGATATTTTTTGCCATAAATACTTCATTGCCCCATCTATTAAATATTCTAAACTCTTGCAGCTTCATATATTTTTTAGATGTGATTCTAATTACATCGTTTGTGCCATCTCCATTTGGTGTAAATGCATTAGGTATCCACAAATCTTTTTCTATTACTTTTACATTAAAGCTATATTCTTGAGGGCACGAGTTAAATGTATCTGTACCAATAATTGTATAAGTAATATCTTGGATAGGTGATGCATAAACAATACCAGTATTTACTGCGCTTAAATTATAATTTGGCATCCAATTATAACCAAATGCACCATAGCTAGTCAATTGAATTTGGTCTCCTGCCTCAATGGTTGTATCCTTATTTACTAATGTAAGTGTAAAAGGCGGATTAATTTGTACATCTACTTGGCTAGTATCTTGGCAGCCATGTGGTTCTAAAAATACTACATTATAAACAGTTCTTAATGGTGGATTTACAATTGGGTCGGGACAGTTAGTGCAACTAATATACGAATTAGGATACCATAAATAATTACCTAAACCGCCACTTGCAATTATTTGAACCGCTGTGCCTCCGCATACCAAGGTGTCTGTAAAATTGGTAGAGCCTGAAGCTATATTATAGACTGTAATTTGTGTATTGGCAGTAGTAGTGCATTGTGCATTGTTTGTAACTGCTGTTAGGTTTATAGATTGACTATTGGTACCATTAAATATTGGGTTTAATGAAGTAGCTTGTAATAGATTATTATTAGGACTCCAAGAATAAGTAAGGCCATTAGCTGGAGAAACTGTCCCACTAAGCTGAACTGTACTTCCATTGCACAAACTATAGTTAGATGCTAAATTTACCACAGGAATTGGGTCTGTGGTAATGGTAAATGATTTTGTTTCTGCAGGGCATAATAAATAATGCGAGGTAACACTATATGTTTGCACACCCACATTTGGGGTAATTGTAGTATTAATTTGATTTGGATTCAAAACTGTACTAGCTGGACTCCATGTAAATGTCATGCCAGGATAACCAGCTCCATTTGTAATTACAGATTGTCCATCGCATATTGCTACATTCGGATTGTTAAACATAAAGCTTAAGCTATCTTTGATAAATAAAGTAATACTATCAGCTACAGAGCCATTACATCCTTGTAATAATTTTATAGTAATAAAATCTCCATTTTCAGCTATGCCATCTAAATACGGATAAATTACAATAGTTTGTAATGTATCTGTAATACTCGACGAAAAATAAACAGAGCTAGGGACTGTATTATAGTCCAGGCCCATAATTGCACTTCCTGAAATATCTACACCAACAGTGTCTGGTAAAACCACTGTAGCACTTCCTAATTTTCTGGTAACTCTTACCACCAAGCTATCACAACCTTCTACTATAAAGGGATTAGCTACACCTAAGCCAGTATTGAAACTTAATGCAACATTATTTGAGGATAATGAACCTGCTTCTAAAAATACACCTGAATCTAATATGTGATCTGACGCATCCGAAATTGCCAATTTTAAATGATAGGTAGAGCAAGGTTGCACAGCTGCAATAGCATACATTGGTAAAGTATATCCATTGTATGCTACACCTGTAGTGGTATTGCCAATTGGTAGGTTAGAATAAAACAAAGCATTGTTTGGTGGAGCGCATGGCGCTGTAGCATTACCACAAGGGCTACTAGTTTGACCATTTACAGTGTTTACTCCCACATAACAACCATTTGGCAATAAAGCCACATTTGCACTACTTAAAGAAAAAGGTCCGGTGATGCCAGGCCCACTGATGAAAAAACCAAATACATCTGCAATTGAACAACTAAATATTTGATATTCAGCAGATGCAAATACATATTTAAATTTAATAGTATCGCCAATAGGAACAAAATCAAATTCTAAAATACAAGCATCCCAAGAAGCTTGAGGAGAACTAAGTATAGCAAGATCTGGATCTCCAGGATTATTAGTACTTACACTAGGCGTTGCTGAAGCCCCTACCGCCAAGGCAGATTGACCACTAGTAAGTAATATACCGCTATCTAAACCCAATGCCGTGGGGCTACTAGCAAAAAACTTTCCAGATTGCGTGGATGAATCGCAAGTGCCATTATAATGTGCATTAGTGATAGTAATGCCTGGACCGCCAAGCATTTGTGCCATAGATTGCGCAGAATGGCTTGTTGTGATGGTAACTTGAGAATAGCCTATTGTAATAATTGCATTAAATAATAATAGCAGGCCTAATAATTTTGGTAGTGTTTTTAACATCAAATGGATATTTGGCATAAAAATAATATAAATTAAACAGAATATTTGTTAAGAGACAAAAAATGGTATCATTACCAAATTGGCAAAATAAATTTAAGAATATCATTATAATTGATAAGCCTCATAAAACACATCATTCTTTACCTTATCTTTTGGAGATGTACATTAGCAAAATTACCTTTGTAATTCATAAAAAATAAAATTATCATGAGTACAGTAAAAGTTGCCATTAATGGTTTTGGCAGAATTGGTAGATTGGCTTTTCGCCAAATTTTCAACATGGCAGGCATCGATGTTGTTGCTATCAACGATTTAACTTCACCAAGCGTATTGGCACATTTATTAAAGTACGATAGTGCACAAGGCCGCTTTGAGCAAGATGTAAAAAGCACCGAAAATGCAATTACTGTAAATGGTCATGAAATAAAAATATATGCACAAAAAGATCCTTCTCAAATTCCATGGGGTAGTCATGATGTAGACGTAGTATTGGAGTGTACTGGCTTCTTTACAGACAAAGACAAAGCGCAAGCACACATTACTGCAGGTGCAAAACGTGTTGTAATTAGCGCCCCAGCTACAGGTGATTTAAAAACAATTGTGTACAATGTAAACCACGAAATTTTAGATGGTACAGAAACTATTATTAGTTGCGCTAGTTGCACTACAAACTGTTTAGCGCCTATGGCTAAAGCATTAAATGATAACTACGGGATTGTTACTGGTATTATGACCACAATCCATGCTTATACCAATGATCAAAATACATTAGATGCACCACATCCTAAAAACGATTTACGTCGTGGAAGAGCTGCTGCAGCTAATATTGTTCCAAATAGTACTGGTGCTGCTAAAGCAATTGGTTTAGTATTGCCAGAATTAAAAGGCAAGTTAGATGGTAGTGCACAACGCGTACCAACTATCACTGGTAGCTTAACAGAATTGACTGTAATATTAGAAAAGAAAGTAACTGTAGAAGAAATAAATGCAACCATGAAAGCTGCCACAAATGAAAGCTATGGTTATACAGAAGATGAAATAGTAAGTACAGATATTATTGGTACTATGTTTGGTAGTTTGTTTGATGCTACACAAACTAAAGTAATGACAGTAGGAGATACACAATTGGTAAAAACTGTATCTTGGTACGATAACGAAAATAGTTATGTAAGCCAATTGGTGCGCACATTGCATTATATTGCAAATAAAGCATAAT
>CAIXQW010000138.1 GCA_903921675.1 uncultured bacterium
TAGAATTTTAAAAAATATAGATGGCATTGCACAAATAGAATTGGATGAAGAAGATGTTGTACGTCATAAATTAGTAAAGCAAATCATCAGAGCTTACGATAAAGATTTGGTGAGAGAAGAAGCTTATCAAGAAGAAAAGAAAAAAGAAAAAGAAGCACAACGTGAAACAAAAAAAGTGGATATTAATTCTTAGTATCTTAGTTGTATCTTTTGGATATTATTTTTACCATGCACACCAATTAATGGTAAATGCAGAAGATAGAATTAATAACCATAGTAATACTGACAAAATAAATTCTGCAAATATACAATTGCAAAATGGAGACATTGTGTTTAGGCGAGGTGCTGATGGCATTAGCGACATGTTTGTAAACATGAATCAGAAAGATAAACGCTACAGCCATTGTGGTATTTATATAAAGAAGAATTCTATTGGTTACATTTTTCATAGCATTGGCGGCGAGGATAATCCTGATGAAAAGATACGAAAAGAAAGCTTTCCAGCATTTGTGAACCCTAATACAAATTTAGCATTTAGCATTTATCGATTTCCATTTACAGAAAATCAATTGCAACGATTAGACTCTATAGTAACGCTTTGGCATAAGCAAGAGCGCACTTTTGATATGGATTTTAGCTTATGCAATGATGAAAATAAAATGTATTGCGTAGAGTTTGTAGTAAAAGCTATAGAAACTGCTGTGCAAGACACTTCTTATTTTAGCAGAAGTAGAATAGATTTAAAGGACTTTGATTTTGTAGCGCCAGACGATGTACTACTAAATAAAAATGGAAGAAAAATTGTTGAAGAAAAATTTGAATACTAAGTTAAAAATTCAACATCTCTCCTATTGCATCTGCTACTTTTTCTGCATTTGGTAGCATTTCTTTTTCTAAAATTACATTCATTGGCACACATGGTAAATCCAATGCGCCAATTGTTTTTACAGGAGCATCTAAATCAAAAAAGCAATCTCTACTTATGCGATAAGCTAATGCCTCTGCAAAAGAATTTCTAATTTGTTCTTCTGTAAGTACAATACATTTTCCATGTCTTTTTACTGCTGCAAAAATCAATGCTTCATCTAAAGGATACAATGTTCTTATGTCAATGATTTCAACTTGGCCAGGATAATTTTTTGCAGCATTATATGCCCAATGCACTCCCATTCCGTAAGAAATAATACAAATACTTTCTCCATTATTCATACACTCAGCACTCGCAGATTGTATTATATTTCCTTTACCTAAAGGTAAAATATAATCTTCGCATGGCTCTACAGATTTTGCTTCTTCTGTGCCAGGCACTTTACTCCAATATAAGCCTTTATGCTCTAACATTACCACAGGATTGGGGTCGTAGTATGCAGCTTTCATTAAGCCTTTTAAATCGGCAGCATTGCTCGGATACACTACTTTAATGCCTTTAATATTTGCCAATAAACTTTCTACACTGCCACTATGGTAAGGACCTCCACCGCCATAAGCACCAATCGGCACTCGCAATATCATACTAACATTCAACTTACCACAACTTAAATAATGTGTTTTACTTATTTCTGTAATCAACTGATTGATGCCTGGATAAATATAATCTGCAAACTGTACTTCTACAATAGGCTTAACACCTACAGCACTTAAGCCTGCTGTGCTTCCGATAATATATGCTTCTTGGATAGCCGTATTAAAAATTCTATCATCACCAAAAGTATCAGCTAGAGTAGCCGCTTCACGAAAAACGCCACCTAATCTTTTGCCCACATCTTGCCCAAAGAAAATACACTCTGGGTGCTTATTCATTAATTCTTTAATGGCAAATAATGCCGCATCTACCATTACAATTTTTTCTTTCCCTTCTGGTACACGAATTCCTTTCTCTTCTGTAATTGGTGTATCTGCAAAAACATAATTGGTTGTAGTATTAGCTAATGGTTCTGCAGCATCTACTGCCAATTGAAATTCTCTTGCTACAAATTCTTTTTCTTCGGCTTCTATTTTTTCTAATGCTGCTTCGCTAATTTTTTTATGGATTAAAACATTTTTCAGTTTTATAACAGGGTCTTTTTTTGCATGCTTTACTAAATCTTCTTCTGTACGATACCACTCTTTGCGCACTCCACTAGTGTGATGCCCAAGCAATGGTACTTTTGCATGTACTAAAATTGGTTTACGATTTTCGCGCACATAATGAATAGCTGTTTGCATACACTCATAACTTTTTTCAAAATCGCTACCATCTACTTGTAATCTTTCTATGCCTGTAAATCCTGTAATAAATTCATAAGCATTATTGGTGCGTGCTTCATCGCTGCTAACACTAATACCCCAATCATTATCTTGTACCAAATAAATAATTGGCAATTGATGCAACGCTGCAAAACTAAATGCTTCGCTTACTTCGCCTTCTGTAATGCTACTATCACCAAAACTACAAATTGTTGCAGGTTTATCTTTTTCGTATTTTAATCCACGCTTTTCTAAATACTGAATACCTTGTGCAACACCTGTTGTAGGAATAGCCTGCATTCCAGTTGCGCTACTTTGATGAATAATTTTTGGATAATTTTCTCTTGTACTATTTGGATGATTATAATAGGCTCTGCCTCCTGTAAACGGATCATCCGCCTTTGCTAATAATTGCAACATCATTTCGTAAGGTCTCCAGCCCATGCCCAGCATCATACTTTCATCACGATAATAAGGGCTTATATAATCGAATGGCCGTAATTGAAAAGCTGTAGCTAATTGTATTGCTTCGTGCCCACGGCTAGTGCTATGCACATATTTGCAAATAGGCCTATTGGCTTCGTATATTTCTGCCATTGCTTTGGCAGTCATCATACATTTGTAAGCACGCAAAAGTAAGTCTGTATTCATACTGATTTTAGTGGCGCAAAGATAGGTTTTTAGTAACTAGTAGCAAGTATCTAGTAGTAAGTATCAAGATTTTTAGCTTTGAAGGAAAACGGATGTGTTATTTATTTAAATACTAGCTTTACAAAACATGACAAACATCAGACACAACCAATGCAATATTCAAAAATGCCTAGCGTTATACCTGTATAGAAAAAAATTTTACATGCATTCATTTACTCCCAACAAAATTATGTTGTATATCGGCGGCGAAATGCCCCAGATGGAAGCAAATGCTTTAGAGCAAGAGCTACTAATTAATACCACACTTTTTAATTATTACCACGAAATGCTCAACCTTTGGCATTTAGCAAGCAATATAGAGTTTCAACCAAGTGATGGTTTTGACGTTAGATTAATGAGTAGAATACAACAACAGGAATATGCTTGTGTTTAATTTAAAACAATATAGGTAATTACAACTTATCTATTGTTGCTACTTCATATACTCTTTAAATATTTTATTCATCCATTTTAAAATAGATATGCCTAAAATAAATGCAAGCAATAACAATACACAATTCACTAAAAAGAAATTGGCTTTAATATCATAACTATACCACATACTAGCTAATACCCCACTTAGTTTGTTACCTATACTAATGCTTAAGAAAAATCCTCCCATCATTAAAGCGGTAAGGCGCGGAGGGCTCAATTTGCTTACCAAACTTAATCCCATAGGGCTCAAAAATAATTCGCCAATAGTGATAACACCATAGCTGGCTACTAGCCAAAGTGCTGATACTTTATTTGCGCCATTGTTACTTGCATACACGGCGCCTACCATTACCAATGTACTTAAAGCACTGATTAATATACCCCAAGTAATTTTGGATGGCGTAGTTGGTTCTCGTTTTCGTTTAGCCAAAAACATAAAAAACATAACTACTAAAGGCGTTAGTGCAACCACCCAACCAGGATTAATACTTTGAAATAATTCTGTATTTACTGTACTTACAGATGAACCATCTGCCCTAATTTGTTCTGGTGCATTTTTAAAATATACATGCATGCCAGAATCTTTTATAGGTTTACCTGCAGCATCTTTCAATACATTGTATTGATTGTCATACATGGTTACCAAATCTTTTTTACTACTTACTTGCTCTACCAAATAAATTGGCTTTAATACATTTTCTGTTGTTGTAGAAACAGATCTGTCTGTATAATATTTTGCCCAATTGGTTAGCGCAGTTCCATTTTGTTTGAACACTGCCCAAAACATTATACTTACCACAAAAATTGCAAGCAATGCTGCAATTGGTTTTTTATCAAATGCATTTGCTTTTACATACAAGGAGCCAAAGAAAATACAAATAGGAATACAAGCAGCAATAAAAGCATCTGTGCTATCGCTACCTAAAATATCTCCTGGTATCATCCACCCTAAAATACCAGCTACGATTGCAGGCAAAAAAACCATTGACAATACTTGCGTAATACTTGCATCTCCTTTTTCTGCAGGTTTTAGTTGATTGGCTTCTTTCACTTCTTTTAATGTAAAAGAAAATATAATTAAGCCAACAAACATACCTATTCCCGCAGTCATAAAAGCTGCTCCCCAGCTGTATTTGTTGCGCATAAATGCTGCAATAATATTGCAAATAAATGCCCCAATATTAATGCCCATATAAAAAATATTGTAGCCTGCATCTTTATTATTTCTGTATTGATCTGTGCTATACAAATTACCTAATAATGTAGAGATACTTGGTTTAAAAAATCCATTGCCAATTACAATAAGAGCAACACATGCATAAAAGAATTGTAAATTATGTACAGCCAAACCCATATAGCCTAAGCCCATCATTGCTCCGCCAATATAAATAGATTTAACATAACCCAATTTTCTATCTGCAATAAATCCACCAATAAAAGGTGTTAAATAAGTAAAGGCAATAAAGGTTCCAAAAACATCTACTGCTATTTTATTATCTATTGCAAAGCCACCTTTATCTGCATCTGTAAGATATAGCACAAAAATGCCCAACATTAAATAATAACCAAATCGTTCCCACATTTCTGTAAGAAAAAGATATGGTAAGGCCTTTGGATGTTTTCTATTTAAATCACTCATGTTTTTTATTTTTTATTTCGAGAAATAAAAAGGCGATATTGAGATTATCGCTATCGCCTTTAATATTCTTAATAATTGTTAGGGTTATTTAATTCCATGCATCATTTTACGTAAAATGCTACTTATTACAAATAAAATCATTGCTGCAATACCTGTCATAATAATAAATACCATAAAGAAATCATTTAAATTAGTGATGGAATACCCAAAAATTGATGGAAAATTAGTTCCAACTTTTGCAATTTCTTCAGGACTAGTTGGCGGAATTAATGCGCTTAATGTACCTGCAAATTTATTTGCAGCTGCATTTGCTAAAAACCAAGTACCCATTAATAATGAACTAAATCGCAATGGAGATAATTTTGAAACCATTGACAATCCTATCGGGCTCAAACATAACTCGCCTACTGAATGAATAATATATAATCCCATTAACCACCATAAACTAATTTTACCAGTACTATCAGAAAATTTCAATCCAAAAAGTATAACTAAATAGCCTACGGTAAGTAACAATAATCCATAGCCCATTTTTACTGGAGAAGAAGGTTCTCTATTTGCTTTACCTAATTTAACCCATAAAACTGCCATTACTGGAGCAAGTATAATTACTGCTAATGGATTTACTGATTGAAACCAAGAAGCCGGCATTTCAAATGAACCAATAAACCTATTTGTGCTTCTTTCTGCAAATAATGTTAATGAAGCTCCTGCTTGTTCAAATGCACTCCAGAAAAATATCACAAAAAAAGCTAGAATGAAAATCACCATAATTCTTTGGCGTTCCTGAAAAGTAAGTGTCTTGTTGGTTAAAATAACTAGTGGCATAATTACCATTGCTCCATAAATTAA
>CAIXQW010000139.1 GCA_903921675.1 uncultured bacterium
AGCCACTCGATTGGTTTTTAGGTAAATCTATTTGCGACAAATCTCCAGTAATAATAGCTTTAGCATTAGCACCAATACGCGTTAAAAACATTTTCAATTGCAAATCTGTTGTATTTTGTGCTTCATCCAAAATTATAAAAGCATGGTCTAAAGTTCTACCACGCATACATGCCAATGGCGCAATTTCTATAATTCTATTTGTCATATAGTAATTCAATTTATCGGCTGGTATCATATCATCCAAAGCATCATACAAAGGCCTTAAATATGGATCAATTTTTTCTTTTAAATCACCAGGCAAGAAACCTAAATTTTCTCCAGCTTCTACAGCAGGTCTTGTTAAAATAATTTTCTTTACAGTTTTATTTTTCAAGGCTCTTACAGCTAATGCCACAGCTGTATAAGTTTTACCTGTTCCTGCAGGACCTATTGCAAAAATTATATCATTGCCATCTGTAGCACTTACCATGCGTTTTTGGTTTGGGGTTCTAGCCCTAACCATTTTTGCATTTGGCCCATATACCAATACATCATTACTAAATACTTCATTCAATTTAGATTCTCCATTGGCAATTGTTTTGTCTTCTTCATCACCAATTATCTGCAAAAAATAAGCTTCGCTTAAGCTGCCATTTCTTTCTAAATATTGAATGACTAATTCTATTTTCTCTTTGGCAGCTTGCACCATTTCTGCCTGCCCACTTAACTTTATTTGTGCTCCTCTACTAATAATTTTCAGTAATGGAAATTTCTTTTTAAGGATATCAAATTTATGATTGTTCACTCCAAAAAATTCAATTGGGTTTACACTTTCTAGGCTAATAATTAATTCTGTCAAAATATTTTTTATTTAATAATGATGTGAAAATAGTATTTTAAAATAATTTGAAACCATTGTAGTTATACACATGTAGGGGATAATGTATAAGTATAGAAAGCAACTTTTAGTAAATGTGTATAAACAAAAACTTACATCTATAGATGATCATAAATTGGTTAGGCAATGAACATGTACTACTTTTGCCAAAATAATTTATAATAATATGAGTATTACCATTGGCCAACAAGCCCCAAATTTTTCTTTGTACAGTTCAGATAAAACTAAAATAAACCTAAGCGATTATGCTGGCAAAAATTTAGTAGTGTTATTTTTCCCACTTGCATTTACAGGTATCTGCACTGCTGAGTTATGCACTATGCGTGATAGCCTTGCTAATTTCAATAATTTGAATGCGGAAATAATTGGTATTAGCATTGATAGTTTGTTTGTATTAGATAAATTTAAAAGTGAGAATAACATTAACTTTCCATTATTAAGTGATTTTAATAAAGATGCAAGTAAAGCTTATGATAGCTTATACGATGTGTTCCCCGCTTTTGAAATGGTAGGCGTAAGTAAACGCAGTGCATTTGTTATCAATCCAGAAGGACAAATTATTTATGCAGAATATTGCCCAACACCAGGAGATCAACCAAACTATGCTGCAATAGAAGCAGTATTAGCTTAAAAATATTTTAATACATCTTAAAAGGAGCCTTAAAGAAGGCTCCTTTTTTATTGGCTATATCTTATATTTGTAAAAAAATATATAAAATGAAAAAATGTTTACTATCTTTTATTGCTATTTTATCACTTCCATCGTTGCATGCACAAAACATTGCAGAAGAATTTGAAACATGGAGAAATTATTATGCCAAAGATTTTTTTACGCAATCTAATATTACATCTGTGCCACTCACAAATGCTAAAGGATGGAATAGTACAGATAGTCTTTTTATCGCATTTGGTAAAAGTTTCAATCCCGGTGGTACATTTAATGCACAAATTGCAAAAGCAGCCGGACATTCTGGTATAAGTGCGATGCAAATATTATCAAGAATAGAAGATACAATTACTGCTGGTATTGGCGGAGCTGTTCAAGGTGGCGTTTGTACAAATGCGGAATTTGGATTGGATGCAAGCAATAATCCAATAATGACGGGTGGTATGCCATTTGGGAATTTATTGGTTAAAGTAAGTGCATGGATCAAAACAGATATTAGAGGTACGGATGCAAGTTTTTTTACTGCAATGTTAATTAATGATGCAGATGGTATTGATGAAATAGTTGGCACAGCTGATACAAACTTTACATCTTCTATAAATGGATGGACAAAAATTACAGTACCTTTTGTTTGGGCAGATAGTACAATATTACCTACTAGATTAAGGTTTTTGGTTGGTACTACATCTTCTGATACCAGTGGCCTTACTCTGTTAACAGATAGTACAAGTATTACGATAGATGATATTGAAATTAATTATTTTACTGGAATTAGTAGCTATGTATATAGCAGTGGTTTTGCTAAGGTTTATCCCAATCCTAGTAATACTTATTTTTATATAGATGTTCCAGAAGTTGATCAATATAGTATTCTAATCTATGATGTGTTTGGGAAGCAAGTGCTGAACGAAAATATCACAAATCGCCATCAGCAATTTTTTATTGGTGATTTATGCAATGGTCTTTATCAGTATAATATTATTGGTAAGCACAATGAAATTGTTCAAACGAACAAATTGGAGATAGCACATTAATTAGCTTATGACAGTTTGTATTTTTTTTATGTGATTAGCTAAATTGTATAGTGGATGTTTTAGAATTAATTGTTTACTTATTTCATTGAATATTTGTAGCTGACTGGCGAGATTTTGTTTCCTAATCATTCCTAAAAATAACAGTTTTTTAAGATTTATTATTTTATGTTGTTGGTTTTTGTATGCAATAAGGAATGCCATTTGGTGCACTTGGCCAATGGTATACTTTTTAGGGGATGACTATTTAATTTGCTAACGCCAACACAGCTATTTATTATAAAACAATCACATGAAAATGCAATTTAATGAAAATGCAACGCTAACAATTCTATTGTGTTAAATGCAAATTTTGTGTCAGCTATTAGACATCAACTTTTATAATACCAAGTTATCTTTGTATTCGATTAATTTTATTGAATGAAAAATAAATTATTTCAACTAATATTTGCAACTACAATTTGTATAAGCGCTACACAATGCAATTTTGCACAAACGAATATCGAAAATTTAAAAACAAATAAAGAAAAAAATATGGAAGAAAAAAATCCCTTTTATAAGCCTAACGATACTACCAAATTAACATTGAATGATGCTGATCTAAAGAAAATTTTACCAGCAGAAGTGTTTGAGGTAGCAAGAAAAAAAGGAACAGAATATGCATTTAGTGGGCAATATTATAAGCATGCAGAAGTAGGCACATACCATTGCGCAGTATGTGGTAATCCATTATTTAAAAGTAACGGGAAGTTTGAAAGCAGTTGTGGTTGGCCAAGTTTTTTTGAACCAATTTCAGATAGTGCAATTCATTATTACGAGGATAACACCTATGGTATGCATAGAATAGAAACTAGATGTGGTAAATGCGAAAGCCATTTAGGACATATTTTTGATGATGGACCTCCGCCTACTTACAAGCGTTATTGTATCAATAGTGTAGTATTAAACTTTGAAAAGCAAAAAACAGATGAAAGTAAATAAATTGATTTTAAGTATATTTGTATTATTACAAAGTATTGGTTTGCAAAGTTGTGGTCAATCTAATAATACACAAGAAAAAAAGCTACTAGCTATTAAAGAAACAAAAAACATAGATATGCAAACAGAGACAAATGTAAATGATACAACCGCATCTATAGTTTTAGGTGGCGGATGCTTTTGGTGTGTAGAAGCGCAGTATCTAATGTTGGATGGTGTACAAAAGGTAGAAAGCGGATATGCTGGAGGCAACACCGAGAACCCAACCTATAAAGAGGTTTGTACGGGATTAACCAACCATGCAGAGGTTGTAAAAATTACTTATAACCCACGCAAATTATCATTTGATGATATACTATATGCATTTTGGCAGAGCCACGACCCAACTACATTAAATCGTCAGGGCAATGATGAAGGCACGCAATATAGAAGTGTTGTTTTTTATAGTACTGAAGAAGAAAAACAAAAAACAGAAGCGTATATCAAAAAGTTAAACGAAGAAAAAGCATTTGATAATCTTGTTGTGACGCAATTAGCGCCACTTACAAAATTTTATATTGCAGAAGATTACCATCAAAATTATTACAACAACAATAAAACCCAAGGATATTGTATGTTTGTAGTAGGCCCCAAAGTAGAAAAATTTAAAAAAATATTTAAAGACAAATTGAAACATTAATGATTGCTAATATTGAATGAATGGTTTTATTTGCTTTTTCTCCTATAAATTTGAGCTATTAAAAAATCTAAAATGACAAAAAAAAATATTATCTCTGTTGCAATTTTATTAATTGCTTCCATGAATTCTAATGCACAATCTAAAAGCAAATCTATTTTAAGAAATTGGGATTATGGTTTTACAAATATGATAAGTACTGGTATGTACACACCTTGCCTAGATATAAAGCAATATTTTAATTTGTCTAAAAAGAAAAATACAAAATTACAATTAGGATTCGGAGTGCGTTTTACACATACTAGCTCAGGATCTTGCATGCCTTACTACAATATTGTTGTAGATAAAGCAGCCGCTAATTTGGATACTTTTGGTTTAAATAAAACTAGAATTAACTCTTTAAATACATTGCTAGCATTGCATTACAGAATTATTTCTAAGCTAAATGTAGAAGCTAATATTGATTTAGTTGGGTTAGCATTTGGAGCTAGTCAAAATGCATTTTTACGCAAACAAGATGGAAGTGATAGTACATTTGTAACTGCAATTGGCAGTCCTGCAAGCACAAATACAATTAGCTCTAAAGGAAATTTAAATAATGAAATATTTTTTAGCTATAAATTTAATCCGCATTGGAAAGCAAAATTAGGAGCTAGTTATTTATGGTCAGAATATAATTTTGCAAATCCTACCTATAAAAATACAAGTGGTGCTGTTATTACAAATGACAGAATCAGAAATACATCAATAGGCTTTAACTTTGGTATGATTTATCATTTCTAAAAATAATTTTCATGTATAAAAAAATAATTTTCTTTTTGATTATTGCTGCTATTTGCACAAGTGTGAATGCGCAAATAAAATCATTAGTGATTAAAAAATTAGATGCCAATTTTTCTATGAAAAATGGACTAGTACTTGTAAATGGGAGCTTTGATAAGGGTACAGCTGCAGTGCAATATAATGCTGCAAAGCCTGCGCAATCTATGTTTACAGGTAGTGTAGATGTTGCTACTATAAATACAGGAGTAGGTTTGCGAGATAA
>CAIXQW010000140.1 GCA_903921675.1 uncultured bacterium
ATATCTCCTTAAGGTGCTGCATAAGTAACCATATAATTTAATCTAGGTACAAATAGATCCATCTGTAGGTCTCTAAAATAAGCATAAACACAATAGTAATTGGCTTTAGCATGCTTTATTTTTGAGGTGATGAATAAATAATTATTCACCTTGAATATGGCTATACCAATACAATTGGTAATCGTTAAATTAAGAATATTCAATAATTATTACATAAAAAAACTGCGCCTGATAATTAAATTAACTATCAGGCACAGCTTGCAGCTTTTCCATATTTTTTCTATAATGCTTTCAGCACAATGCTTTTTACATCTTCTATCTTTATTCTTTCTTGCAGCATGCTATCTCTGTGGCGAATGGTTACCATACCATCTGTTTTGGTATCGTGATCTACAGTAACACAAAATGGTGTACCTAGTGCATCCATGCGGCGATAACGCTTGCCAATACTGTCTTTTTCTTCGTAAAAACAATGAAAGCTATCAATGCAGTCTTTCATGATTTCGCGAGCTATTTCTGGCAAACCATCTTTTTTCATTAATGGTAAAATTGCCAATTTAATTGGTGCTAATTTTGGTGGAAATTTTAATACTACACGACTATCTTGCTTATCAGCTGTGCTTAAATCTTCCTCGCAATAGGCTTCGCTAAGCACTAACATTATTGTTCTGTCTAAACCAATAGAAGTTTCTATCACATATGGCGTATAATTACCATAAGCCTTACCGTTTTCATCTAAATCATTATCAAAATATTGAATTTTCTTTTTGCTATATTCTTGGTGCTGTTTTAAATCGAAATCTGTGCGACTATGAATACCTTCTACTTCTTTAAAGCCCATCGGAAAATCGTATTCTATATCGCATGCCATATCTGCATAATGGGCCAATTTCAAATGGTCATGAAAACGATATTTATTTGCACTAATGCCAAGATCTAAATGCCATTGCATACGCACTTGTTTCCAATGCTCGTACCAATATTTTTGTGTGCCAGGTCTTACAAAAAATTGCATTTCCATTTGCTCAAACTCGCGCATTCTAAAAATAAAGCCACGCGCTACAATTTCGTTACGGAATGCTTTACCCACTTGTGCTATACCAAATGGAATTTTTAATCGTGCTGTTTTTTGCACATTCAAAAAGTTTACAAAAATACCTTGCGCAGTTTCTGGTCGTAAATAAATAGTATCGCTTTCTTCTGCTACGCTACCTACTTGCGTACTAAACATCAAGTTAAATTGACGCACATCTGTCCAATTGCAAGTTTTGCTAATTGGGCAACAGATATTGTTATCTACAATTAATTGTTTGATGCCTTCAAAATTATTTTCTGTTAATAATTTTTCAAACGCTACCATCATTGGATGTTCAGCAATTTCTTCTGTTGCAACACCTAAATACGCTAAATGTCCTTCTATCAAATGATCTGCTCTATAGCGTTTATTACTATCCTTGTTGTCTATCATCGGATCACTAAAATTATCTACGTGTCCACTGGCTTTCCAGATAGTAGGATGCATAAATATTGCAGAATCAAGGCCCACAATATTTTCATTCCCATACACCATACTACGCCACCAAGTTTCGCGGATATTTTTTTTCAATTCTACCCCCATTTGCCCATAATCATACACAGCACTTAATCCATCATATAATTCAGAACTCTGAAAAATAAAACCATATTCTTTGCAATGTGCAATAATTGCAGCTAGTTTGTTGTCGTTTGCCATAAGTGTGCAAATATAAAGTGCTTCTGTGGGAGATGTGCAATGCAAGCAATGATTTTTGGAAAACAAAAAACACATATTATTTTAGCCAAAATAATATTTCTATTTAAGTAGGTAAATAAAAATGGTCAGGATTTATACAACAGCTACATTCAATTTCCAATTGGCTAAACCAATCATAATATGTGCAACTTGTATTAACTCGCCATCTAGCTGCCCATAAACAGGCATTTTGGGTTGTATCGTAATTTGTTGAACAGGTTGATAATAAACGTCTTTATTGAAAATATGCTGGCCTTTTTCTACTTTAGATAAAATATGCAAGCTAGCTAAAATAGATGGACTAAAGCAATGAAATAAATTTAATTGCCCATCAAATACATCTGCATTTGGCGAAACCAAAAAGCCACCTCCGGTTCTAGAAGAGTTGGCAATATTTAGTAAGGTGCATCGAATTGTATACGTTTCATTGTTGCATGTAATTTGATATGTTGGTTCTTGAAACGAAAAAATATTTTTCATTACTGCATACAAATAGCCAAGATGCCCACCAATCCATCTAATAGTATCCATATTTTTTAATACCTCACCGTCAAAACCTAAGCCAATGCCATTGATAAAATATTTTGTGCTTACCACTTCATTTGGCTCAGACTGCAATTCGCATTCTCCAATATCTACAATTTTTATACATGTATGCAATCCGTTTTTTTGTAATAATGTGCATACTTTTTCAATAATTTGTGTAGTAGTTTTCATACCATATATTTTCCAAAATAAATCATTACCTGTGCCTCCTGGCAATATGGCTAATGGTGTTTGCAGATTTGGATATTGATTAATAAAATAGTTGATAGTACCATCGCCGCCAATTAAGAAAACAAATTGGAATATATCAAAATTTGCAGGCCAATCATTTTCGAACAGTTGTGTTATTATTTTAAATGATTCACACATTTCTGCAACTATTTTGGCAATGGCAATTCCTTTGCCTTTGGCAGAATAAGTGTTGTACACAATAGCTATTTGCATTTTACAATAATATTAAAAAAGTAGGAAGCATACAATACATTTAGTAAAAAATGATATATACAATTCTTTGCTTGCTCATCTGCATATTATCTTTACAAATAATTACTACCAATGAAACATATCTATTTATTAAGCGGTTTAGGTGTAGATGATAGAGTATTTGAAAAAATAGTTTTTCCGTATCCACATACTTTTATAAAATGGATGTTGCCATTAGTGCAAGAAACGATGCAGGCTTATGCCAAAAGGTTATCAGAACAAATTACACATGCCAATCCAATACTGATAGGGCTTTCTTTTGGTGGCATGATGAGTATAGAAATTGCTAAAATAATTGCTGTAGAAAAAATAATATTATTAGCAAGTGCCAAAACCAAAGCAGAGATACCATTGTATTATAGAAGTGTAGGAGTTATACACGCAGAAAATATATTACCGTTTAATTTATTACAGAACAATAATAGATTAACTACTTGGTTTTTTGGCATCACTGATGAAGCACAAAAACAATTACTAACTGCAATATTAAAAGATACCAATATAGATATTTTAAGATGGTCTATTCATCAAATAATTAATTGGAATAATGCAATGACGCCGCTAAATATTGTGCACATTCATGGTGATGCAGATAGAATTTTACCCATAAAAAATGTAAAGGCTGATTATATCATTAAAGGTGGTGGACACTTTATGACAATGAATCAATACCAAGAAATCAATGAGTTATTACAAAAAATTATTTTAGCACAACTACCCTAGCAAGCCCATTAATAAACAAATAATTACAATAATAGGAGAAGGAATCTTTGTGTGTTTTAACAATAAAAAAGTGCCCACAATTACCGTAGCAAATACCATGTTTTGTGATGCAGTATTTTGCTTTGCAATTGGTAATAAAAGTTTAATACCGCTAGCCCACATCAAACCTATAACCGATGCATGAATACCTTCTAAGGCTCTGTAAATAATTACATGCTGCTTTAGATTATTGTATATAGGATATAGAAAAAGTACCAGCAATAAGCTTGGTAAAAATACGCCAATACTTGCTATAGTGCAACCCATGCTTTGGTACAAAATACCATTGCCACTAGTAGCCATGCCACCCATATAGCTACAAATGCTAAACACAGGACCAGGTACACAACTTACCATGCCAAACCCGGTTAAATAATCAGCTTCTGAAATGTATGGCAACTGACCTCTATGGATAGGTAGATAAATAAACTGATCTGCCATTACACTCATCAATGCATGACCACCGCCCCATACCAAACTACCGAAGCGATAAAAATTTTCAAACAAATTAAATAACCTTGCATGCTGCCAATGTTGCAAACGAGCTAACTCGGAAAATATACCAGCAGCAATAAATAAAAATGCAAATAATGCAAGGTTAATCCATCTTATTTTTTGTGGTTGCTGAATATTAATTTGAATACGCTGATTGCTAAAGTTACTAACTAAACCACCTGCCACAATTAAGAGCGGAAAAACCCATGGCGATATAAAAATACTAGAAATAATGGCAGCTATAATCATTATTACATAAGTAGCAAAATGCTTTACACTTGCCTGCATTGCTTGCCAAGCAGCATAAATCAAAAATCCTATAGCCATTGGTTGCACATAACTAAACAGATGCGGAAATGAATGATTAAGATTGTAATGATGTATAAAAAAAGATAATGCACTCATTAACAATACTGCAGGCAAACACCATACTAATAATGTAAGCATTGCCAATCCTACTCCTCCGCGTTTATAACCAATTAATGTAATAGTTTGTGTGCTAGATGGACCAGGTAATAATTGACAAAAACTAAAAAAATCTAGCAACTCTTTTTGTGTGACATCTTTGCGATTTTCTACAAAATGCTTGGTCATCACACCAATATGTGCATTGGGCCCACCAAAAGCAGTGCATGCATATTGCGCAACTGCTTTTAAAAAAGGTATATGACGCTTTAATATCATACTTGGTTTTAGAATGGAAAATTATTAAAAATTAGGCGGAATGCAGAACAATAATTGTGCACATGTCCAAAACGAATAGCTTTAAAACAATATCGGCCCAAAATTAAGCATCTGTAAATGAAACATTTCAGCTATATTTTTTTAATTTGCGAGATAAATTTTTATTACAAACCATCGTATTAGCAAAGACAATGAATAAGAAAAGAACAAATCAAGCTATACCTGCAAGCCCAGCTGCAAAGTCTCAGCCAAAAATAATTACTAATACAATACCTACCAATGCAAAGTTGGAACCATTACCTAGTACCCCAACTGTAAATAAATGGACTACCTGGATGGCAATGGCTATGGTAGCATTAATTGCATTTGGTGTGTTTTACAATTCAAGAAACAATCAGTTTGTGTTAGATGATCATGGTATTATTAAAAGTAATAAAATTACTAAAAACGGAATTGGTATGGATAATATCAAAACCATTTTTACTACCAGCCATCGTAAAGGGGATGTGAGTGATTTAGAGCATAGCTTGTACAGGCCCGTTGCAAAATTAATTTTTGCAGCAGAATACCAATGGGGCGATGGCAAGCCGGAGTATTTTCATGCATGGAATATTTTTTATATGATACTTTGCTCTGTGCTTTTGTATTGGCTATTATATTTAGCCACCAAAAAAAATTGGGTTTTATCTCTAGCCATTGCAGGGCTTTTTGCAGTGCATCCTATACATTCCGAAGCGGTTGCTAATATTAAAAGTTTGGATGAAGTGCTAGGTGCAATTGGTGTGCTATGTGCACTAATTAGTTTTCATTATTATACTAAAAATAATAACCCACTGCTGCTTGCGTTAGCTTTAATAAGTTATACTTTGGGTATATTTAGCAAAGAAAGTACCATCGTAGCTGTAGCATTAGCTCCTTTGTATTTGTATTATTTTACAGATGCAGATAGAAAGAAAATAGTTATTGCATCAGTAGTAATGCTAATTGGTGCAGGTATATTTTTAGCAGCACGTGAACATGCAATAGGATGGTTTTTGCATCAACCACAAAAAGACCCAAGTGCATTAGACAATGTATTAGCCATGACTAAGCTAGATCAAACCAAAGTGGGTGGATATCAAATGCATTTGTTTATTCCAACCGTAATTTATTTAATGGGTTATTATGTGTACACCTTATTTATTCCTTATCCATTAAGCTGCGATTATTCTTTTGCATCTGTAAATGTAGAAGGCTTAGACTCTTGGAAATTTTGGTTATCGTTTATCCTATTTGCTGCAGTAATTTATTTTGCTATTAAAACTATTAAGAAAAAAAATATAATAGGCTTTGGCATACTATGGTTCTTGATAGCTAGTAGTATTATCAGTAATCTATTCATCGTAATTGGTACTAGCTTTGGAGAGCGCTTGATGTTTTTACCAAGTATTGGTTGGTGCATTGCAGTAGTGGGTGCATTATATGCTTTGCTTAATTATTACAAAGAAAATACTGCAGAGATGGGCATTGCTGCAGGTTTAAAAAAACATGCCACGTTGTTTTTAATTTTAGGAATTGTAGGCTGCGCGTATGGCTGGAAAACCATGGATAGAAATAAAGATTGGTATAAAGATTTTACATTATTTAGCAGAGATGTACAATATTTTGGAGAAAGTACCCATCTATTATTTTATTGGGGAAATCATCTTAGCAGTAGCGAGTATCAGGAAATTTTGAAAAGCCAAGGAAAAGGCGACGCCGAAATTAAAAATGCAAACTTAGAAGCAATTTCTACATTTAAAAAATCGATGAGCATCTTCCCCGCATTGCCATCTGATGGTTACAATCAATACGGCAAAGCTTATTACAATTTATCAGATGCAAGCCATCCAACCTATTTAGATAGTGCAGATTATTACTACAAAAAAGCACATGTAGAAGATACTACCAATAGTGTTTTCTTAAATAATATTGGTACCATATTTTTCCAACGTGCCATACCAATGCAACGTGTAGATTTTTTTGATAGTGCTTACAAGTATTTTAGAAAAGCATATACAAAAGATACTACTTTGATAGACTATATGAATAACCTTGGTGCAATTACAGGAACTATGGCTAGCTTACCTGGCCAGGACCCAATTGGCAAGCGCAGAGAAGCTATCGATTGGTTTAGTAAAGGCTATAGAAGCGATAGCCTAAGTGAAGGAGCTATATTAAGTTGCCGCAGTATTGCCATCACCTACCAAGCTTTTGGCGATAGTAATTCAACCCGCTATTGGACGAATAAAGCCGGCGAGATTCAGCAATACAGAATGAATAAATTGCAAAATGGCGGATTTTAAGTTTATTTAATTACAAGCCAATAACGAAAATAAATTATCTCTTTACAACATTGGCAAGATTTTTTATACATCTTTAAATATTAATAAAAACACATCATACAAAAATGAAAAAATTATTCACTTTAATAGCAATCACAATTATTGCATTACCATCTTTTGCACAAAACAAGCCATTGCCTACCACTACTGTGCGCGATATTAATGGTAAAAAAATAGCATTTAATAAAGCATTTGAGCCAGGAAAAGTAACAATAGTAAGCTTTTGGGCTACATGGTGCATTCCTTGCAAGCAAGAAATAAAAGCAATCAAAGGAAAATTACCAGAATGGCAAAAGCAAGCACCAGATGTAAATTATGCCACAGTAAGTATAGATGATGCTCGAGCATCTGCGCAAGTAAAAACATATGCTACTACACAAGGTTGGACATTCCCTGTATTGCTAGACCCAAATAGCGACTTAAAGCGTTCTTTAAGTTTTAGCAATGTGCCTTTTTTAATTATTATAGACAAAAAAGGGAATATAGCATATATGCACACAGGCTATGAAGAAGGCGGAGAAAATGAAGTGTTTGAAAAAGCATTAGCCTTAAGTAAAGAATAATTTAAAAAAAATAAAATAAGAAAGCCGAATCAAATGATTCGGCTTTCTTATTGATATGCATTTTTTTTAGTAGTTAAATGTGCTAGTAAATACTACAAAGTATATTGTAAAATATTAAGTTTACAATATGTGTAAATTGTCTGACATGCAATGCATTCTATGCTTCGTTTTGAATCATTCTTGTAATTTTTAAAACTAATTTTCGTGGAGAAAACCTTACAGAGTTTGCTAATATCCAATTGCGTATGCCGTGTATAGCAGTCATTTTTTTATTCCTCATCGCATTGTACCCAAATATTGCAACTTCTTTTGCTGTTGGCAATTTTCTGCCTTTTACTAGCTTACTATTTTCTGCATCTGCAGTTACAAAAAAGTTGGATTGCGTAGCACCTGGGCATAATGTCGTAATGCTTACACCTGTGCCTTGCAACTCGTTGTAGATGGCTTCCGAAAAGTGCAGCACATAACTTTTAGTAGCAAAATATACAGCCATCATTGGGCCAGGCATAAAAGCAGCAGTAGATGCAACATTTAATATCTTACCACTTTTTTTTGCAATCATATCTGGAATAAATAATCTACACATTTTTGTAAGCGATGTAATATTTAGCTGAATCATTTGCTCTATTTTTGCCCAATCACTTGCTGCAAATAAACCAAAGTCGCCAAAGCCAGCATTGTTGATTAAATTATCAATTGCTATATTTTCTTTTTTACAAACATCATACACCATTTGTACCTGTTGCATATTGCTTAAATCTGCAGCTATCACTTTTACATTTACATTATATGCTGTTTTTATTTCGGTAGCCAAAGCATTCAATTTTTCTTCATTACGTGCCACTAGTATTAAATTATCTCCTTTACTAGCTGCATATTTTGCGAGTTCCAAACC
The DNA here is from genome assembly GCA_903921675.1 of uncultured bacterium. Taxonomy (GTDB): domain Bacteria; phylum Bacteroidota; class Bacteroidia; order Chitinophagales; family Chitinophagaceae; genus CAIXQW01. The sequence goes on from CAIXQW010000140.1 coordinate 8,563, forward strand.
AATTCCTAGCGACGCTCCTGTTATTAATGTTGTAGCCATTTAATTTTTATTTTGCTACAAATATAGTTTAGTAATTAATAATGCAAGTGTAAACAATTTTTAAATTCCATTTTCGTTTTAGTTATAAAATATCCAAGCGACTTTACAAAATGTCTCTCTCATATGGCAAACATTGGTAGATAAAGACTTTGATAGATAATATATAGTAGCAAACGATGAGTTGATGTGGCAATTGCATCCAAAGCCAAATAGATTTTAAAAGCAAATATTTATCTATTTCTTTGAAGGGTAATTGCTTTTTAAGGGGCATTGATTATTGTAGATAAATTGCTGCATGCACCAATAGGCTATGCAAAGTTGTATGATTGGAATAAAAAAAATTATTTTTATTAGCCTAGGCACTATGAATATAGCATCGGTACTATTGATCACCAGTAACAAGTGTAACCAGGGTATCGGGATTGAAAAATCTAACACTCTACGAATTGGCATTCGGGGCAGGCTGTTCGTACTATTGATTTTTTTAATAAAAAGAAAAAATGGATAGAAGTGGTTAAGTCTATCGCATAAGAATAAATTGTAACATGCAGTATATACCTTTTTATCTTTTTTGAATGCATGCAAAATAAATTTTGTAATTTTCCAACTTCGTGCAGCTATCCATTATCATAGTCAACTACAATGTAAAATATTTTTTAGAGCATTGCATCATTAGTGTGCAAGCAGCTTGTAAAAATATTTCTGCAGAAATTATTGTAATAGATAATGCAAGTGCCGATGATAGTGTAGCTATGTTGCAAAGCAAATACACGAATGTAATTACTATCGCCAATAAAAAAAATATTGGATTTGCAAAAGCCAATAATCAAGGAGTAGCTATTGCAAAAGGTGATAATATTTTATTTTTAAATCCAGATACCATTGTACCAGAAGATTGCTTTGAAAAATGTATTGCCTATTTACAAGCCAATGCAAATATTGGAGCTTTAGGTGTTAGATTAATAGATGGCAAAGGTGAATTTTTGCCAGAAAGCAAAAGAGGATTTCCAAGTTTTGGAACCGCATTTTTTAAAATTAGTGGACTATCTTCTGTATTCAAAAAATCTACAATTTTTAATAAATACCATTTAGGATATTTGCCAGAGAATCAAACCAATGAAGTAGATGTGCTGGTAGGCTGCTTTATGATGATGCCAAAAAAAGTAGTAGCCCAAGTAGGTAGTTTTTCGGAAGATTATTTTATGTATGGCGAAGATATAGACCTTAGTTATTGTGTACAAAAAGCTGGATATAAAAATGTGTATTTTGCAGATACAACTGTAATTCACTATAAAGGGGAAAGCACAAAAAAAGGAAGCCTTAATTATGTAAAAATGTTTTATAACGCAATGATAATTTTTGCTAGAAAACATTTAGCTGCTAATAGGCAAAGTACTTTTATTCCGTTAATTAAATTGGCTATTGCAGCAAGGGCAGTGCTAAGTGTAGCCAATCGATTTTTAAATGCTTTATGGCTTCCAATTATAGATGGCATTATTATGTTGGCCTGCCTTTGGCAAATAAAAGACTATTGGATGCACTTGGTAAAACCAGGAACGAATTACGAAGCCAATACAATAGTGGTATTTTTTACCGTTTATATAGCAGTATGGCTGTCGAGTATTTTTATACATGGCGGTTACGATAAACCTTTAAAAAAACTAAATATTATCAAAGGCATGTTTGTAGGTATGATACTTACACTCGCAATTTATGGATTACTGCCAGAGACAATTAGGTTTAGTAGAGGTATTACATTTTTTGGCGCAGCAAGTAGTGCTGTATTAATTTGGCTTAGCAGAATAATATTGCAAAATGCAGGTATCAGTGCAGTGCAAAGCGAAGATAGAAAAAGCAATAATATTATAACTGTAGGATCTGATGCGCAAGTTTCGGAGGTAAGTATGCTGCTAAAAAATGCAGGGGTAGATAAAGATATAATTGGCAATGTAAATACAAATTCTTTAAGCACACATACATACGATTTAGGAAGTATTGCGCAATTAGGCGCTATTGCCAAAACTTATCAAGCAGGCGAAATTATTTTTACTTATAACGCTTTATCATTTTCAGAAATTATCCAACGTATTCAGCAACTAGGCAACCAATACAATTTTAAAATCCATTGTCAAGGAACAGATAGTATTATTGGTAGTAATAGTAAAAACTCTGCCGGCGATTTATATGCAGTAGATTGGCATTTTTATATTTCTACAGCCGCTGGCAGACGAAGTAAACGAACTTTTGATATAATAAGTGCAATACTTATAATTGTATTAAGTCCAATATTAGTTTGGATTTGGAAGCCAAAAAAAATATTGCAAAACGCATTACAGGTATTGTTTGCACAAAAAACATGGGTAGGTTATTGTGCCAATGCAGACATTATCAAACTGCCTGCAATAAAGGAATGTGTGGTGCCATTAAACGATGCTAATTTAAATACTAATATCAATACACAGATGCTAAATATGCAATACGCACGCACTTATCAAAGTGTACTAGATAGAAAAATATTATGGCAATTTCTTTGGCAATAATACACTTATTCCAAAAGGCCAAGCATCCAGGTTTTACTACTATTTATTGGTATTGCATCAAGTAGTAATTCTTTTTTTACAACTGCTGGCGCTACATAGCTACTATGCAAAAAATATAATTTATTATTTTCTTTTGTTACAAAACCCACGTGGCAATCTAAACCAATTATGAATAAAGTATTATTTGGATACTTCGTAAAGTAGTCTATCATTTTTTGTTTATTACTGAAAGATTGGATACTAGATGACTTGCATAAGGTTGTAATAATTTTACTAGCTGCTTGCTGCGCTAAATGCACTCTTTGCACAGGTATTCCAGCATCCCTTACTAATGTTGTTACAAAGTAACCACATGCTATTTTGCCATACAATGGCAGCTGGGTGGTGCCATAAAAATTCCATGGTGTACCATACCAGTATGGCGCAAGACTATCTACAATTAAATGGAAATGCGATTTTCGGTATATTTTAGCTGCTATATTGGCTTTCAATTTTTTATAAGCAACAGTATCTGTTGTAATTGCATCTGCAAATTGCACTTCATGCTGTATACTTATTATAATATTTTGTAAATTTTCAGTCTTATTTTTGCAAGATAAAAAAGGAAGTAAGCTAAGTAAAAGTGTTTTTTGCATAGTGCGTAAGGTAAAAGCCATAGTTTAGAATCTAATAATAGGCTATCATAAAATAATTAAAATAAAACTTTAAATATTTCTTAAAAAATCTATTAACTTTGCCATATACCACGGGGTGTTTGAAGCAATTCAATCTGAGAATATACTCGTAGAACCTAGAACAGGTAATGCTGTTTAGGAATTGGTGATAGAAATATTTTCCATCACTATTTATTGTTTCACCATTTGCAATGTGTACATCATTTTGCAAATAAAAATTTATACAACAGATAAAAATGAAAAAAAGTATTTCAACAATTTGTGCTGTA
>CAIXQW010000141.1 GCA_903921675.1 uncultured bacterium
AACAATTAAAAAATAATACAGAAGCATTTTTAAAAGATGCCGAAACACAAACCCAAATATTACAAAAAAATATCACAAATAGCGAAGAAAAAATTGCCGATGAAAAGGCAAGTTTAGAAACTTTGCAAACTACAATTCAAAATTTACGAGGAATTTTAGATGAAAAACGTAATAGCTTCGATAGTCAAAAAGCTGCTTTAGATGAAATGCGTCGCACTTACCAAGCATTGCAAATCAAGCATTTTGAAGCAGAGAAAAAAGTTGCAGTTGCAGATAATACAGTTAGTAATATCAACAATACCTTAGCACAAGTAGCCAATGAAAATGACAATCGTAAAAAAGAAATTGAAACGCTTACCAAGCAAGCTGCTCAAATCCATATTCAGAAAGAAGAAAAGCAAAAAGCGAATGAGCAATTAATTTTAAAACACGATGAAGCTACCAATAAAATATTAGGTGCACAAGGTCAACTAGAAGCTTATCGCAACGAGTTGATAGAAGAAAATAGAAAAAAAGATGCCAAGCAAAACGAGTATAACATCTTAAAAGAGTTGGTAGATAAGCTAGAAGGTTATCCGGATAGTATTAAATTTTTGAATAACAATCCTGATTGGAAAGTAGGTGCACCATTACTAAGCGATGTAATGAGTGTAAAAGACGAATACCGCGTTTGTATCGAAAATTATCTAGAAAATTATTTGAATTATTATGTAGTAAAAGATGCGCAAGAAGCTTATGCTGCATTGAAATTATTAGATGCAAAGAAAAAAGGTAAAGCTGGATTCTTTGTACTAAACGAGTTTGAAAAAACTTCTATTATCGATAAAAAAACTGATGGAATTTTAGCAATAGATTGTATTCAAACAAAAGACGAATACAAGCATTTAGTAAATAGTTTATTGGCTAATGTAGTAATTGTAGAAAACGATGAACAAAGTGTAAACGCATCTTCTGCAGATATAGTAATTGTTAAAAGCGGTAAAATAATTCGCCGCAATAAAACGCTAAGTGGTGGTGCAGTAGGGCATTTCGAAGGTAATAAGATTGGTCGCGTGCAACGCCTAGAAAAATTAAATGCAGAAATTGAAGTGCTAAATAAAAAAGTAGCGGAATTAAAAGAAACCATTGCAAGTACGCAAGCTTTGATTGTAGGCTTTAATGGAGAATTGAATGAGGATGTTATTAAGCGCAATGAAATGGATATAAATCAATTTCAAAATCAATATGTGCAAACCAATGGCCGCATAGAAAACTATAATTTATTAATAGAGCAAAGCCAAAATAGAATTGCGCAATTAAATGAACAATTAGCTGCAACGCAAAAAAGTATTGCTGATACAAAAGCTCAATTTGCCGATTTAAATAACGAAATCAATGCCAAAAAAGAAGGAATTGCAAAAGCAGAAGATACTTTTAAATTGGCAGAAGGGGAGTACAATAAAGCAAGTGATGACTACAATACACAAAATGTAATTTTTACTCGCCAACAAGGTAAAATTAGTGAGTTAAGTAATGAAGTTAGTATACGCAAAAATCAATTAACAGAAGTATCTGCAAAAATAATTGTAAGTCAAGAACAACTTACAAAAACAGACGAAGAAGCAAAAGAAACAGCTATTGCTTTACAGAAATTTGAAGAATCATTATTGGCTTCTATACAACGCAAAGAAGTAGAAGAAAAACAACTAAACGAAACAGATGCAGCTTTTTATATTTTTAGAAATGAAATTGCAGAAAACGAAACTATCCTTAATGCAAAACGCAGAGAAAAAGAAACAGCAGAAGGTATATTAAATTCTATCAAAGAAAAGTTGACTGATATGAAATTGCAGTTGACAGGTATGAAAGAAAGATTACAAATAGAGTTTAGAATAGATATAGATGAAGTATTAAAAGGTCCTCGCGAAACAGATACGCCTATAGACCAATTAAACGAAGAAAGTGCGAAGTTGAAAAAGCGCATCGAAAATTTAGGAGAGGTAAATCCAATGGCGGTTGAAGCTTTCAAAGAAGTTAAGGGGCGTCACGATTTTATTCAAGAACAAAAAGCCGATTTAGTTACAGCAAAAGAATCATTATTGGCTACTATAGAAGAAGTAGAAAATACTGCTAATACACGTTTTTTAGAAACATTTAATGCAGTGCGAGAAAATTTTGTAAAAGTATTCCATGCATTATTTACCGAAGAAGATCATTGCGATTTAAAATTGGTAGATCCAGATAATCCTGCAGATACTACAATCGAGATTTATGCGCAGCCAAAAGGGAAAAGACCAAGTACTATTACCCAGTTAAGTGGTGGAGAAAAAACTTTAACATCTACAGCATTTTTATTTGCAATTTACTTAATCAAGCCAGCACCATTCTGCGTACTAGATGAAGTAGATGCACCTTTGGATGATGCAAATGTTGGAAAATTCACGCAAATGATTCGTAAATTTTCTGATAATAGCCAGTTTATTATTGTTACACACAATAAGCAAACAATGGCTAGTGTAGATGTAATTTATGGTGTTACAATGCAAGAGGCAGGTGTTAGCAAATTAGTACCTGTAGACTTTAGAAGTTTAAATTAAAGAAAACACGATATAATTCAAATGCACTTGTCTATTATAGATAAGTGCATTTTTTTTTTCATCAAACAAAATGTGGTATTCTAAATATGCTAAATAATTGGCTATTCACACATAATTAATATGATTGCGTTTTAATAAGTAGTAATATTGATCAAAATAACAATATGAAAAAGTGGATAGCAGCTATTGCATTTCTTTTATGGGTTCAACATATTTATGCACAAGTATTAATAAACGAAGGTAGAATTACATATGATATGTATATTGGCAATGATGCTGAAAATCCAAAAGGGCAATTAATTATTACTATTAAAAATAATATCATGAAGCGCGAAATGCTCATGAATAATGGATTTACGAACATGATAATGTTTGATGCTACTACAGGTTTAAGTAAAATGTACAATGAAGTAAATGGTAATAAATTAGTAAAAAACATGAGTAAAGATGAAGTACTTTCTCAAAATGCAAAATTTGAAAATGCAAAATATGATTACAAAACAGCTGCCAAACAAATAGCTAATAAAGATTGTAAGCAAGTAAATATTACATATACCGATGGTACAAGCAATATCGTATTTATTACAGAAGATTACAAAGTAAGTTTAAAAGAATTTTATACCATGTTTGCAGAGTTAAAAGGTTTGCCAATGCAATACGAAGTGGCTACCTCAGGCAGTAAAATTTTATTGGTTGCTAAATCAGTAGAGCAAATACCAATTGATGCCAAAGATTTAGAAGCTCCAAAAGGATATAAAGTTGTAAAATATTAATTAAGTACGTATGCAAATTGATATTATTTCAGTTGTACCAGAATTATTGACATCACCTTTTTCGCATAGTATATTAAAGCGAGCAGCAGATAAAGGGCTGTTGAATATTTATGTTCATCATTTAAGAGATTTTTCAACCTATAGGCATGGCCAGGTAGACGATTACCAATTTGGCGGTGGTGCTGGCATGGTAATGATGTGCGAACCATTAGCTAATTGTATAGACGCACTTAAAGAAAAAGTTACGTATGATGCCATTATTTTTCTTACTCCTGATGGGAATACTTTTAATCAGCAAATTGCCAATCAATTTTCCTTATTTCAAAATATTCTATTGATATGCGGGCATTATAAAGGTATCGACCAGCGTATCAGAGATTTATATGTTACGCATGAAATTAGTATTGGCGATTATGTGCTAAGTGGTGGCGAGCTAGCTGCAGCAATTGTAGTAGATGCAGTTGGTAGATTAATTCCTGGGGTATTGAATAACGAAACAAGCGCATTAACAGATAGCTTTCAGGATGGACTTTTGGCTCCTCCAGTATATACAAGACCGCAAGATTTTCGAGGGCATAAAGTCCCGGATATTTTATTAAGTGGGCATGATGCAAAAATAGAGGAGTGGCGCCATGAAAAAGCATTAGAAAGAACCAATGAGCGCAGACCAGATATACTGCAATAAGGCAATCAAATAATTAGAATTTTAATTGGAAAAACCTACTTTTTGGCATCCAAACAAGATAATTCCAAATTTCTATCAACTATACCATTTCTTATTTGTTAATTAAGCGCTTACACATTATTTTTGTAGGAAATACAGATATTACATGATTTTTTTAGATATAGCAGTAAATAGCAAACCTATGGATTGGTTTCCTATTTTATTACAATTGGGTATTGCAGTTGCGTTTGCAGCGGTGATGATTGGTGCTACCCAGTTATTAGGACCAAAGCGTAAAACTTCGGATAAGTTAGTAAACTTTGAAAGTGGTATTGAAAATGTAGGTAATGCGCGTCAACCAATGGCTATCAAATATTTTTTAGTAGCCATATTGTTTGTATTGTTTGATGTAGAGGTGATTTTCTTTTATCCGTATGCCGTTAACTTTCGTTCCTTAGGTTGGGATGGTTTTCTAGAAGTTCTTTTATTTATTACATTATTCTTAGTTGGTTTTGTTTATATCATCAAAAAAGGTGCTCTTCAATGGGAAGAGTAGTATAATTTTGAATTATTAATTTTCAATTTTAAATTATCTAGAATTAGGTATGAAGAAAAATATTATCAAAACAAAATCATTTCAGTTTGCTATAGAAATTATTAGGTTATATCAACTAATGGTTAAAAATAAAGAATTTGTATTATCTGAACAACTATTAAGAAGTGGAACAACAAAATAAATAACAATTAAAAATTCAAAATTCATCATTCAAAATTAAATAATGAGGCCAGTAACACACCACGAAGCGGTAAAGCTTGTAGAAATGCCAAATGGGCATATTGGAGAAGGATTTTTTGCAACTACCTTAGATAATGTTGTAGGGCTTGCTCGCAAAAATAGTATTTGGCCTTTGCCATTTGCTACTAGCTGCTGCGGTATAGAGTTTATGGCTACAATGGCTAGCCATTACGACCTAGCTCGTTTTGGTAGCGAAAGAATTGGATTTTCGCCACGCCAGTGCGATTTGCTAATGGTAATGGGGACAATTTCTAAAAAAATGGCTCCAGTATTGCGCCAAGTATATTTACAAATGGCAGAACCTCGTTGGGTAATAAGCGTTGGTGCATGTGCTTGCAGTGGTGGAATTTTTGACACATATAGTGTGCTTCAAGGTATTGATCAAGTAATACCTGTAGATGTTTATGTGCCAGGCTGCCCACCAAGACCAGAAGCAATTATTGATGGTTTTATGCAAATACAAAATTTAGTAAGCAACGAAAGCTTAAGACGCAGAACTAGCGATAAGTATCAAGAATTAATGAGCAGTTACGGAATTCAATAATGATGAAAAACCATTTCAAATATTTTAGCTTGTTATTAGTACTTTGTTTTACTTGTATTGCAATGTTTTCTGGTGCGCAAACTTTTAATTTAAAATCGCAAGCTGCAGAAACTGATTTAAAAATAATAGGTGATAGCGCTTATTTTTTTATGGACAGAAAAGATGTGATGGATTTAATGAAGCAATTGGCTAAACAAGATAAAAAAGATTATTCTATTTTAATAAAAAAAATGAAAGGCGTTTGTTTTGAGTCTATTAATTTGCGCAAAGAAATAGATGACCAAGAAATTACAGCGGTGCAATATTTAATCAGAACAAAATTATTGGCTTTAGCATTGCAAGAAAATAAAGTAGCAGTAAAATGGAAAAAAGGCGGTGAATTTCTTTCGCAAGTTTTTCAAAAAGAAAATCCGGAATCTAATCAAAAATCATTTACAGACGCTGATGGAAAAATTGTTTTTCCAATTCAAAATCAATAAAAATAAAACATGCTAACACAAGAATTTATACAAGAAAAATTGACTGCAAAATTTGGTGCCGATGTCAGTAATTTTAAAGATAATTACGGCATACTTACCTTTGATGCTAATGCTGCAATTAATTTAAAAGTAATGAACTATTTGATAGAAGAAAAAGAATTAGATTTTTCTTGGTTGAATGATGTTACTGCTATTCATTATCCAGATAACGTAGGCGCAGAATTGGCAGTAGTTTATTTGTTCCAAAATATGAAAGCAGCCACACGTATCCGCATGAAATGCTATATAGATATAGCAAAGCCAGATATTTTTACAGCCACATCTATCCACGAATCTGCAAATTGGCAAGAAAGAGAAGCCTATGATTTTTATGGTGTAAATTTTATAGGTCACCCTAATTTGATACGAATCATGAATGTAGACGAAATGGATTATTTTCCGTTACGCAAAGAATTTCCTTTAGAAGATCAATCCAGAACTGATAAAGATGACCAAATGTTTGGTAGAAATTAATTGCATCCGAATACTTTGATTAATAATATAAAAGAAAAATAAAATATGAGCATAACGCAACAACATATTTCTCTTCCAGAAGGTAGCTTGGGTAAACAAACTACCACCTTAAATTTAGGACCTACGCATCCTGCTACGCATGGTGTATTTCAAAACATTTTAGAAATGGATGGCGAAAGAATTGTGAGTGCAGTACCTACTGTAGGTTACATTCATCGTGCTTTCGAAAAATTAGCAGAGCGCAGACCTTACAATCAAATTACACCAATCACAGATAGATTAAACTATTGTTCATCTCCAATCAATAATATGGGTTGGCACATGACAGTAGAAAAATTAGCTGGCATAAAAATTCCAAAGCGAGTAGAATATATGCGCATCATCATTATGGAATTAAGCCGTATTGCAGATCATTTGGTTTGTAATTCTGTAATTGGTGTAGATACTGGTGCCACTGCTGGTTTCTTTTATGTGTTTGAAAAAAGAGAAGATATTTATGATATTTTCGAAGAAATTTGTGGAAGCCGCTTAACAACAAATATTGGTAGAATTGGTGGTTTAGAAAGAAATTTTTCAGACAGAGCATGGAACCTAATCAATGGTTTTTTAGATAGTTTTCCAAAAGTGATGAAGGAATTTGAAACGCTTCTAAATAGAAATAGAATTTTTATGGAGCGTACAATGGGAGTAGGTGGCATTAGTGCAGAAAGAGCTTTGCAATATGGCTTTACTGGACCAAACCTAAGAGCTGCTGGAATAGATTACGATGTAAGAGTTAACCATCCGTATTCTAGCTACGAAGATTTTGATTTTAAAGTACCTGTGGGTACAACAGGAGATGTGTATGATAGATTTTTGGTGCGCAACGGCGAAATTTGGGAAAGCCTTAGCATTATTCGTCAAGCTATAGAAAAAATTCAACCATTAGATCCAAGTGTCTATCACGCAGATGTTCCAGATTTTTATTTGCCAGAAAAAGAAGATGTATACAACAAAATGGAAGCATTAATTTATCATTTTAAAATTATAATGGGCGAAATGAATATTCCTGTTGGAGAAGTGTATCATGCAGTAGAAGGTGGAAATGGCGAGTTAGGATTTTATTTAATAAGCGATGGTGGTAGAAATCCTTATCGATTGCATTTTCGCAGACCATGTTTTATTTATTACCAAGCATATCCAGAAATTATTCAAGGATGCATGCTAAGTGATGCAGTAGTAACCATGAGTAGCATGAATTTGATAGCAGGAG
>CAIXQW010000142.1 GCA_903921675.1 uncultured bacterium
TAATAAAGTTTTTCCTGTTCTCATTGGCAATAGCGTCTAAGCTGAATAATTTAAATGATGATTTTTTGTTGGTGTCTTTGTGGGAATTTCCTTCTCTTGCTTTAATAATACTATCTTTTATCGCATTAAATCTCTTAATACTATCTGCTACATATTTTTTTCTTTCTTGTATCAATCTATTGCGTTGCTTCATTAGCGAATCTGCCAAATATACATTATGTGGTATAATGGAAGCAGTTGTCATTTTTTTCTCTAATGCTTTTCTGCTTTGAGGAATAGAATCGGTTAAATATTTTTGTATCATTAAACTAGCAATTGGTCCTGCCCACGAGGCACCATAGCCAGCTTGCTCTATACAAACTGCCACACATATTTTTGGGTTTTCCATTGGTGCAAATGCCACAAACATACTATGGTTTTTGTTTTTTACTACTTTACCTCCTATTACCAATGGACCATAATTTTCTACAGTTCCAGTTTTAGCACACACTTTAATTCCTGGAATTTTTGCCACTGTTCCTGTTCCCCTATCTACCACAGCTTCCATACCCGCAAATACATAAGCAAAGGCACTATCAGGAATATGTACTGCTTGGTGTTTTACTAAATATTTTTCTAATAGCGGATGCGCAGTGTCTTTGCCAATAGCTCGCACAAAATGTGGTGTATAATAAAATCCTTTATTTGCAATCATACACATAGCATTTGCCAATTGCAAAGGAGTTAATTCCAATTCTCCTTGCCCCATACCAAGCATACACATATTACAGCTATTCCAATTGCCATTATACATTTTATCGTAAAAAGCAACAGTTGGAATATTTCCTCCAATTTCTTGCGGCAAATCAACACCTAGCGGCGCACCTAGTCCAAAGCTGGTCATATAGCTTCTCCATTTATCTAGGCCTTTTTTCTGATCGCCAATACTTGGATTATCAATTGCTAATTTAAACATGTCGCAGAAATAACTATTACAGCTATTTGCCATTGCATTTGCCAAATTACTTGCATGACCACCACCACTATGCGTACATTTAATTTTTCCTCCGCATGTGCTATATCTTCCACCACATGGATATCCTGTTGCTGCTGTTGCTACACCTTCGTCTAATGCTACCAATGCGCTTAATGGTTTGAAAGTACTACCTGGTGGATATTTGGCTTGCACAGCTCTATTAAATAAAGGCTTTGTGGCATCCGTCAACATTTTTAGCATTTGTGCTCCTTTGTCTGGTGCATTTACAATATTTGGGTCGAAGCTAGGGCCACTTACCATCGCTAAAATGCCACCAGTTTTTGGATCTATTGCTACTGCACTTCCCAATTTACCAGCCATTAATTTTTCGGCATATTGCTCTAACTCTATATCCATATACAAATTCAAATCAGCACCTTTTACAGCTGCAGTATCTAACTTGCCATTTTTATAAGCACCAGTTGGTCTGTTTAAATTATCGCGAGTGATGTATTTAATACCATGCTGCCCAGTTAGAATTACTTCGTATTTATTTTCTAATCCTGTTAGCCCCACATAATCTCCTTTGTTGTAGCCTGCATAACGTGGATTTTTTAGCATGCTACTATTTATTTCTCCGGTGTAGCCAATCACCAAACCGCCACAAGAATAAGTACTGCTGCGCACAGAATGTGGTTGCAATTCAAAGCCAGAATAATTGTAAATTAACTCTTGTAATCCTGCAACTCTTTCTTGGCTAATATCTTTAAATACAATAATTGGTTTGTTTTTATTTACTTCCTTTAGCATGGCTCTGCGCAGGGTTTCGCGAAAAGTACTATCTGTAATTTCTAGCACTTGGCACAACCTTGCCGTGTCCATATTTTTATCTATTAATTTTGGTGTAATTAATAAGTTGTAATAAATAGAATTATTTAAAATCATTTTACCTTTTCTATCTACCAAAGCGCCTCTAGCTGGAAAAATTACCTGACGCACAACACTTTGCCCAGTGCCTTCTGGCCCATAATCATCAAATATTTGCAGTTTGGCAATTCGTAAAACCAATATAGCTGCAATGGCTATAAATAGCACACGAATAATGTTTTGCCGATTATAAAATTGGTCTGCCATGAATGGGTTTTGCTAAAAAATAATAGTATAAAAAATGTAATATGCAAATGTACATTACAGCTATAGTGAATAGCAAATTGCATACATAACAAGTTTCTCACATTTTTTAGTTTTGCTTTAAATGTTGATAAATGATTCTGCTAAAAACTAAATATTTTTTCCTATTGTAATTGTACTATATGCAAAAACATATTTTTTTACAAACCTTTTTTTGCCATCTAGCATATGTAATTCGTGGACTGAAGCATCCTTATTGTACACAATTTCTATTGAAGAATATTTTTCGTGTATTGCTGTTATTTGTTTTGTATCTGTATATTGATAAGTGTACTCTTCGTAATTGCCTTTGTCGAAAACTACATAAGAGTTTATGCAACCATTGGGATAGTAATTATAATCTTTTCTTACTTTTCTGGTAGATATTTCACTAGAATCTGTGATGATGCTAAAGGCAGTATCTACACTTATATTTAATGTTGGATTACTTGGAAAATATTTAGGAATACCCAAATATTGATTGCAAAAAGTAATATCAAACTTTGGTTGCAAAGAGTCGGGGAGTTGCCCAAAAGACGCTCCAAAAATTTTATTCTGAAATGTAAAACTATCTAATACACTGCTTTCATAAATAGTTACCCAATCTACTTTTTGCTGTGCCTGCAAATCTTTAGATTTTGCAAATCCTACTAAAAGCAAAACGCATAGTACTGAAACCAAAAATGGAATGAATATTGTATTATTGAATCGGTTGTACACTATTATTTTATAGAATTACAAATGTAATAAAATAGAATTGGAAAAAGTCACCATAAAAAAACCTCAAGTATTAGCTTGAGGTTTTTTTATATTTTAAAAAGTTGAATTAGCGTTGTTCTTGCTGAAAAGGATTTGGCATTCCGCTGCCTTGTATCATTTCTTGCAATTTATTGCTTAATTCTCTTGCATAACTAGAATCTCCTACCATCATAGCACCTTGAGGTGTAATAGCAAGCATACGAGCTTCTCTACTTAAATCTGCTTCTTTCGTTTCGCGCTCTGCACTACCTTCTTTTAAAGTTTTGCTGTAAGCAATATCATCGCGTAAATATTTATACAATTTATCATTGATGCCTTTTGCTTTATCCTTAGCTCCTGCACGCAAATAAGCGTCAGAAATAAATACTAGGTTTCTATCTTCATCGCTTACACTATACAAATAGCTTTTTTCAGAAATATTTTTCATGCAATGGTCTAATACTTCTATTGCTTCTTTTTTCTTGCCTTCTTGTATTAATGCATCAGCTATTCTTGCAGCAGCAGTGCGTAATATGTTCAACATTCTACGGTTTGTTTGATCATAAAATACATCTGTGCGGTCTGCATTGCCGAATTTAAATTTATGCATAAATAAATCGTAGCTTTTGGCAGTGTTTAATGGCGTAGGCATTCCTGGCTGTGTAACCCCACTATTTTTACAAGTTAATTTAAATAAAATTCCTTCTTGCTCCATATAAGGATATAATCCTTCATAGTGTTTAGGGTCAATGGTATTTGCAAAATACATTGGTCTTTTGCCAAAACATTTAGCTACTATATTTAAGATTGCTAAATCATTTTTATATAATGCAGAACCATCAGCAGCCGGTAAATCAAAAATTAAATTGCAAGATGAATCGCTTAAAGATTTTAAACTCATTGTTTTTCCTCTAAAGAAATTCACTGCTTCTCCACCACCATTTTGGCGCGCATTGGCATCGTTGTTTACAAAAGCTAATTCAGTATTCAAATCAATTGGTTTGCCTACATTGTCTTTATTTTCTACAATAAATGCATAGTTGCGTTTAGCACCTCGGTAGTCCTCACTCTTCCATGCCATTGGTATTGCATCCGCATCATTTATTTTTCTGTTTAATTGATCTACATACCAATCAATACCTAATAAGCTAATATTGATGATACGCACATCTGGTCGCACACCTTCAATTTCTTGCAAGTACCAAAGAGGGTAGGTATCATTATCGCCTTCTGTAAATAATATCGCATTTTTTTCGCAACACTCTAAGAAGTTTCTACCACTATCTGGCGGTAAAGTTTTGTTGCTTCTGTCATGGTCATTCCATTCTACTTTTGCCATTAATGCAGGCACTGCAATAAATGATAATGCAAAAGATAAAGCTAACCCTGGCATAGCACCCATTGTTTTGCGTGTCCAATCAAATAATTGCAAAACACCTAACCCAATCCAAATGGCAAATGCATACATACTTCCTACGTAAGCATAATCTCTTTCGCGCGGTTGTAGCGGCACATTATTTAAATAAATAACAATAGCAGCACCAGTAAAGAAAAATAAAAGGAATACAACAAATGCATTACGTTTATCTGTACGATAATGAAAAAATAAGCCTAATAAACCTAATATAAAAGGCAAGCCATATAGTTCGTTTCTAGCCATAGAATCTTTTACACCTGCTGGCAATTTATCAATATCACCTCTGCCAAACATTCTATCAATAAAGCCAATTCCTGTAATCCAATTGCCGTTATCTGCTTCGTACATTATTTTTTGAATATCATTTTGGCGACCTACATAGTTCCACAAAAAGTATCTCCAATACATCATATTCATTTGGTAACCAGCAAAGAAACTAAAGTTGTCGCCAGTGCTAGGTTTTTCGCCATCTGCAAGGCCACAATATGCTTTGTAATAATCTACATGACGAGGGTCGTTTCTATCCCACACTCGAGGAAAAAAGCGCATATCCTCATCAGCATAAGTGTATTCTTCTTTCTTTTCGCCTAACTCTTCGTATTTATCTTTTCCTTTAAAATAATCCATTTTGCCATCCTTCATGCCATTTGGTTGGCTAGTATAATCTGGCCCAAATACTAGTGGCACGCTACCATATTGCTCGCGTTGTAAGTATTTGATTAATGATAATGCATTGTCTGGATTAGTCATATCTATTGGCACATCTGCATTACTACGAATAATAATTTGTAAGAAAGAAGAGTAACCTATAATAATAAATAACATGCTTAATAAACTTAAATGCACTTTATAATAGCCATTTTTCTTAGCCCAACGCATTGCAAAAACTACAGCAGTTGTAAATAGGATAAAGAAAAATAATACACCAGTATTGAAAGGCATTCCAAAATTATTTACAAATAACAAATCAAATTTGCTTGCCAAGATTGGAATACCTTGGATAACGCCATACTGCACTAACCCTGTAATAATGCAACCAGCAATAAATGCAAAAACTGTACCTTTCGTAGTTACTTCGTACTTTTTGAAATAATACACCATGATAATAGCTGGAATAACCAATAAGTTTAATAAATGGACACCAATACTTAGCCCCATGATATAGAAAATGAAAATGATCCAACGATCTGCAAATTTTTTGCTACGAGGGTCTTCATCATTTAAATTGTCTTCCCATTTTAAAATAGCCCAAAATACTACTGCTGTAAGGAAAGAAGACATTGCATACACCTCGCCTTCTACAGCACTGAACCAAAATGTATCACTGAAAGTATAAGCCAAACCACCAATAATACCTGCAGCCATGATAGCCAAAATATTATTACCTTCTATTTCCATGTTTCGCTTTACAAAAGCACGTTTTGCAAAGTGAGTGATACTCCAAAATAAAAATAAAATAGTAAAACCGCTTGCCAATGCACTTAATGTATTTACTGCTGCAGCTGCATGTTTGCCATCTGTAAACATCGTAAACATTCTGCCTAATAATAAAAACAAAGGAGCTCCAGGGCTATGCACAACTTCTAACTTATAACTACCGCTTAAAAACTCTCCACAATCCCAGAAACTGGCACTTTTTTCTTTGGTTAACAAATAAACGGTACATGCAATGAGACCAACTACCCAACCTACGATGTTATTAATTTTCTTGTAATTCATACTTGCTTTTGTGTAATAATTTGATGTATAATCAACAAATATAAGGCAAGACGAGTAAGGAAGGAAAGATTTGTAGTGTTTTCCCGAAATTTTGGATAAATTTTTAGATTATTTTGCTGTGGGGATGGGTTGAACACTGATTGGAATGATGGGACTGATTTTTTTACTTTGCAAAAAAGCTGGAAGGCGGATTTGGTTGATGGCGCCGATTTGTGCGGAGTTTTCCGCGCAAAATTCAAGGGGTATTCATTAGGATGATTAGTTGATGTTGAAACCAAGGTTTTGTAGTTGTTGCCAGTAATCTGGGAAGGATTTATTTACTACATGCGCATCATTGATATTAATATTAGGATGTACAATGGCAACTAATGCTAGAGCCATGGCAATACGGTGGTCGTTGTAGGAATTGAATGTAACAGCGAAATTTGTATCAACTTTTCCAGAAAATGAAAGTATGTCGTTTTGGTAGGTAAGAACTAAACCAATTTTTGCTAATTCGGTTTGCAAGGCCTCTATTCTGTTACTTTCTTTTACCAATAAACTTTGTAATCCTATAA
The DNA here is from genome assembly GCA_903921675.1 of uncultured bacterium. Classification (GTDB taxonomy): domain Bacteria; phylum Bacteroidota; class Bacteroidia; order Chitinophagales; family Chitinophagaceae; genus CAIXQW01. The sequence continues at coordinate 6,557 of CAIXQW010000142.1, forward strand.
ATGTTGTTTGCGGATAACGTATCGCACATGCTACAATTAATGGAATGGCAAGGTCTGGGCAATCTGTGCAATCGAAATGTAAGGCTGTAAATATTGCTTGTTTGGTAAGGTTTATCCTTACTCCGGTTTGAGTAATAGCTTGCTGTATGCCAAAGTGTTGCTTACACCAGTCTGCAATTATTTCATCGCCTTGTATGCCAGTAAATTGTAGGCTATCTATTTCTATTGTGCCTTCTTGCATGATTAGCAATGCACAATAAATAAAGGTAGCTGCACTCCAATCGGCTTCTATTGCAATTGGCTTGGCTACATAACTTTGCGGTAAAATATGAATTTTATTTTCTGTAAAAGAACTTTGTACACCAAAATATTGCATGAGTTGCAAAGTCATTTTTATATAAGGCAAAGAGAAAATCGTTGTATTAAAATGAATTTTTAAACCATTTGGTAAGCTTGGCGCTATTAAACATAGCGCACTAATAAACTGGCTACTAACATTGGCTGCAATACTTACTTCGCTTTTTAATTTATCTACTGATTGAATTTTTAATGGTGCGAATCCATATTTATCGGCATAGGTAATGGCAGCACCCATGCTATTTAATGCATCTACTAAATCGGCAATTGGTCTTTCTCTTAAACGTGGTGCACCAGTGATTATTTTTTGGGTAGTTGCGTTTTGTACACAAAGTAAAGCAGTCATAAAGCGAAATGCAGTGCCCGCTTCGTTAGCATTTATAATATTTAATTCACTAGCAAGCATTTCTTGTAAGGCGATAGTATCTGCACTGTTGCTTACATTAGTTATTGCAACAGATTGCTTGCATAATGCTTGTATAATTAAAACTCTGTTACTAATACTTTTACTAGCTGGTAATTGTACTTTGGCATTGCTTGTTAGTTTTGTGAAATTTATTTTCATTACGCATCAAATATAGATAAAGCTTGTAGCACTTGCTCCTTGCTTACTTTGGTTTTTACCATTGGTGCTGCAATGTTTTTTAGCAAACTAAAATTAATTGTATCTGTATTTTTTTTATCAAATAATAGTTTTTCTAATATTTCAGATTTAGAGAACGTAAATTTTACAGTTGGATACAATCTGTTTTTTAATGCTTCTGCATCTTTTCTAACAATAGCAGGGCAATTGTAAATCGTTTCACTTAATTGCAATTCGGCAAGCATACCAAGTAAAATTGCTTCGCCATGTAATAAAATATTATTGCTATTTAAACTAATAGATTCTATAGCATGCCCAATACTGTGTCCAAAATTTAAGGATTGTCTTTCATTAACATCCAATGGATCTAGCTGTACAAAATAATTTTTAATGGCAATGGATTGTTGGATGTTTTCTAAATTGGTGAAGTGTGTAAAATCGGTTGCATTTTTATATAACTCCCAAAGTTTTTTATCATGAATTAAAGCATGTTTAATGCTTTCTGCAGCGCCATTTGCAATTTGCTTTGGCGATAACGTATTTAAAAAATCGGGATGAATAAATACATATTCTGCATTTGCAAATGTGCCTATTGTATTTTTGGTATCCATAAAATTAATACCTGTTTTTCCGCCAAAAGCCGCGTCATTCATGGCTAGTAGGGTACTAGGAATATTAATAAAAGGAATGCCACGCATAAAGGTAGATGCACAAAAGCCACCGATATCCGTAACCGTACCACCACCCAAATTTACAATTACATAATCTTTATGTACATGCAAGGACTGCATTTGCATCCATATCCATTCTGCGGATAATAAATTTTTATTTTCTTCGCCAGCAGGTATTGTAATAATGCGCGCATCTTGCAATGCAGGAATGTATTTACAAGCGGTAGCCAAACAAAAACCATTGGTGCGTGCATCTGCAATAATTACAATTTCTTTGTGTTGCAAATACAATTGTATTACATGTGCTGCATTCGGAAAAATAATTGTACTAGCCATTGTTACACTTTACAATTTTATTAAATCATTTACACTCCATGCTTCTGCTTTTGCAGCAAACCATTGCTTTACGGTTTTCCAAGTATCATCAAATAATGCAGAATTTCTATACAACTCTAAATAACTTTCATCTTGCCAATAGCTATAGGTAAAAAATATACGGTTGTCGTTTTTATCTTGCAGTAATGTTAAAGATGTGCAGCCTTCGCAGTTTCTTATTTTTTCTTTTCTGTTTTCAAACAAAGTTGTAAAGTCTGCAATGTGTTGTGGCTCAAAAGTCATTTTTACAATTCGTATCATTCAAAAAATATTTTTATTGTTTTATAAATATCATCTACTTGCTCGCCAGTTTCAAAGCCAAATAACTCGGATGCATTACCACCGCGAACTGCCAATTCCATGTATCCTGCATTATTGAAAAAACATAATTTTCTGCCATGCGTTACATCGCTATAGCTATTGGAAATAGCATTGATTTTTTCTTTGCCAATAAATTCTATTGTAAAATTTCTTCCGTTTCTGTAGTTTTCAAATTCATCTTTGGTGAGATTGATAACTACATTTTTAAATCTATCTATAAATAAAACTTGTGCTACCAATTCATTATTTCTTACAATCAAATCAATATCTATAGGTTGGTATTGCAGTGTATATGGCGTTGTAAAAGCATCTATAAAAGTTCCTTTGTTGATAAAAAAACTAGCTTCTGCAAATGCTTTTGCAATATTGCCTATTTGAAAGCTAAACTGATTATCTAGCTTAACTGCGCCAATTTTAATATCTTTTGGCAATGCCAATGATGCAAATCCATTATCTGTAAAATAAATAAAATGCCCATCGTATTCGGCAATTAATAAATTTTGGAAATCGGTATTATACAAACCAGACAATATAAAATGATGTGTGCCTTTTGGAAAATAATGGTAAGCGCTTTTAAATAAATAAGTGGTTTGATACACATCAAATGCTACAACGTCACTACTGATTTCTATTATCTTAGCACTTGGGTTTCTTTCATAAATGCAACCCTTAACGATAGCCGTTAAGTAGTTTTCTTTACCCAAATCGCTTGTAATAGTATAAATTGCCACAGATTGTAAAAGTACTATAGGCAAAGCAATTAAATGAGGTAATAGAAAAATATTTTTTAGAAAAATAATTTCTAGAATTCTTGTTTGGATTTAATTTGCTGTGCAAGAAAAAAAAGAACGCAGATTTGGCGGATAAGCACAGATTTTAGTGGATTGATTGTAAATTAATTTGATTGATTATTGTCTAAAGATTTTTTTCATTTTCTTTTTCTACTCACTTTTTCTCTTTCTCCAAAACCATTTCTTCATCGCCTTTTTGATACTCTAAATACATAATGATAAATTGGAACATTTCGTCTGTAGTACGCATGGTACCATTTTTATCAGTAATTGTTTTTGGTGGCTTATTGGGGTTGAATGGGTTTTTGCTAGTATTATCATACACACCTTGTGCATAAATTACAGTGCCTGCAGGAATGACAATCGGCTTTTTTGGTTTGTAATAATTTTGCCAATTAAAATCCCAATTGTTGATTCTAATTAATGGAATGGTATCGCCTGATGGTGGCACAGCAAAGCCCCAAAAAGATTTACCTAATAAATGCATGTGAGGATTTAATGTAATTACACTAATTGGTTCGGGTAAAACATATTTACTACACACTGTTACAATGCTATCTGCAGGAATAATTAATGCAGGTAAAACCGGACTTACACCTAAGGTGCCCAACTGAAACTCTTTAACGGTTCTGTTTGGTGGCGTTTTACTAAAGAATATATTAATATAACTGCTATCCCAAGTGTCTTCCCAATAAGGTCCGTAGTGAATATCGCTAAATAAAAATGCATTCTTTTTCCCTAATAAAATATCACCAATGCCATCAGGATATTCTTGCGCCATTACCCCAGGTAAATAATTCATGGCATTGCGATGCAGTGTGGGATAGCTGCCGTCGTCATGCAGCATTCCCATTTTTTGATAAGCATCTTTTATGGTGCTATCGGTTACGGTATTATGCACCCAATTGCCATCAAATACATTTGCTTTTTTGGTTTCGTTAAAGCGCACAATATCTGCATTTACATGATGCACTACATTGGTATTGCCTGGTACAAATTCTATGGTATGCGCATAGGTTTCGGTAGGTAATGCAAATGGAACTTTTATAAGTAAAAATTGGTCATTAAAATCGCCAATAATTTTTCTTGGAATTACTGGAATGGTTAAATCTGGCGTGCCTAATAAAGACCTTGCTGGATAGTTAGGTACAGGAGGTATGGCATTGCTATCGCCAATGGGGCACTTATTATTTACCCAAGTTTTAATCAGTTCTATTTCTTTATCTTCTAGCACCAATTCGTTGGCAAACCTAGTGTAATGAATATCTGCAGGCCAAGGAGGCATCAGGTGATTGCTGACTGTATATAAAATAGCTTTGGCATTGCTTTGCACATCTGTGTATGTTTGCAAATTAAAATGCCCAATTTGATTAGGTCTGTGGCAAGGCGTACAATTTTTATAAATAATAGGTGCAATATCTTTGCTATAGGTAGCATTATTGGTAGAAGATTCTTTACAAGAAAAAATAAAACTACATGCTATAAAAATTAATATGCCGATTCTTTTTTTCATTAAATATCTATAAAATTACCAGCTTTTATTTCTCTATTTACCATAATGCTTACATTTAGTTCAAAGCCAATTAGTAGAATTTGCGCATTGTAAAATATCCATAAAATAAATACGATAAGGGTACTAATAGAGCCATAAATTTTATCGTAATTTACTAAATTATTCACTACCCAATTTAGCAATAATGTAGTAGTAATAATAAGTGTTGTAGCTACTATGCTGCCTGGTGTAACCCATTTCCAACGGCGCTTTACGGCTGGTCCAAATCTGTAAACAGCACACACAGTTAAAAATATCATGCCAGCTATTATTAGGTAAGAAACCGATTGGATAATCCAGTTTTTTTGAATAGCCTTTGCGCCAATATTTTTAAACACCCAAGCCTGAAAAATAAAAAATGCTGCTGTAATAATTACGCTTAGCATTAATAGCCCTGTTAAAGCAATTGCCATGCTGCGGCGCTTTACCATATTTCTTTTTTTAAAGCCAGGTAAAGCTCTATTAAATTGGCGCATCAATCCTAGCATACCATTGCTACTATAGTATAAGGTTAGTATTAAAGAGAATGATTATAAGGTATATTTTTTATGCTTATAAAAATCTGTAATTATTTTATTGATTGCTTTTTGTGTGCTTGGGCTAGGGGTAATTAATGCAATGATATCAGTAATTGTTTTGTCTATATTATCTATTGGTAAATATGGAATGAGTGTAAAAAACAATAATAATGATGGCGGAATAGCCATGATAAATTTAAACGAAACAGAACTTGCTCTATCATTAAACTTTGCGCTAAATATTTCTTTTCTGAAAAAATTCAAACTGTCATACAAGCTAATACCCTGAAACCCCTTCGGATGAATATTCTTCAACCGGGTTTTGGCAGCCATAGCATGCTTGCTTCGCAATATTAAATATTCCCATTTTAGCATTACGATATTATTACCTCCCTTATAATTGTTTCGCCAAGATGTTCATTTACTTTCTGAATAATTAATTGTTTATTTAGCAACAACTCATTTTTTAATGGTGCCACTTGGGTTTTTATTACCAAAGTATGTTCCACTAGTTTTACTTCGTCTGTATGTCTTGCAATTGTTTTTCCCATGATGGCTTCCCATTCTAGGCGCACACGACTTTGCATGTAGCGGTTTTTCCAAGTGCTATTATCTAGCATTTGTTGTAATGCCTGTTTGATGCTTAATTGTGCCAAGTTGCCAAATTTACGATACGCTTGGAATTTTTTTTCTATATTAGCGCATTAATTTATAATAAATGAGCAAAAAGAGTAATAATGTTCCTGCACCAAAGGTTGTAGCTACGGTAAAACCTGTGTTTAAGCCTATACCAAAGCAAGAAGATGTAAATGATGTAGCAAGTGTTTCGCCTTTATTAGAAGATAATTCTATTTGGGGCAAAATAAGTAAAGGTTGGATGCCTTATGTAATTATTGCCCTATTTGGGCTAATATTGAATGCCAATACCTTTAAACACGAGTATGCGCTAGACGATGATATTATAGTTTGTAAAAACCAATTTGTATTAAAAGGTATGTCTGGCATACCCGAAATTTTTAAATACGATGTGTTTGAAAGTTTTTATAGAAGTATGAATACCACAGCACAGTTGGCTGGAGGTCGTTACAGACCATTTGCGGTAGCCACTTATGCATTAGAGCAAGAATTTATAGGTACCATGCATGTGCCAGATTCTGTAACTCGCATACAAGACGAAGCAAAGCAGGTAGTAGCCATGAATGGTTTCTTAATGCAATTTTTTGCCAACTCGTGGGATCAGAACCATAACAAAATACAAGATAAGTTTGAAGATACCAATGGCGATGGACTTTGGAACGAATACGATTTTAAAATTCGCGGCATGCATTTTAGGCATTTTAATAATGTATTACTGTATGTGCTAAGCGTATGCATCATCTTTTTATTTTTATCTACCTTCTTTTTTAAAGACAATAAGCTAATGGCTTTGCTAATAGCTGTATTGTTTTTGGTACATCCAATACATACAGAGGTAGTAGCCAATGTAAAAAGTAGAGACGAAATTTTATCTTTATTATTTATGATGCTTACCATGCATAATTCGTTTTTATACATCCGCGATAGACATGTAAAAAATATTGCTTGGGCTGCAGTGTGTTATTTATTTGCATTGCTAAGCAAAGAATATGGCGCTACATTATTAGTAATTATTCCTATCAGCTTGTA
>CAIXQW010000143.1 GCA_903921675.1 uncultured bacterium
AAACAAATTTATCTTGCTACCATGAATGCACAAACTAAATGGAAAGGAACTATCTTTGCTTGGGCTTCTGTCAGGCGAGATTTACAAGACTATTTTTTAAACAGATTTGAAACCAATGACACACTTTAATGAACACTCCCAAGCCATAGACCAATGAATAGCGAGTGTTTGTTTGTCAGATAAAAACCCACGCTTCCCCGAAGTCATATAATTGCAGGGAGCATGAAATAAATTGTAAATTGCACATTGCTAATTGCACATTGCTAATTGTAAATTAATTAATACTGTTCATTTTCATTCGGGAAACTTTTGCTTTTTACATCTGCAATGTAGTTTTGAGTTGCTTCTAAAATATTGTCATATAAATTGGCATAGCGACGCAGGAATCTTGGGCTAAAATCTTTAGTGATGCCAAGCATATCATGCATAACTAAAACTTGCCCATCTACATGCATACCAGCACCAATACCAATGATTGGAATTTTTAATTCTTCGGCTACACGCTTAGCTAAGGTTGCAGGAATTTTTTCTAACACAATAGCAAAGCAACCTGCCTCTTGCAATAAGTGTGCATTTTGTACTAATATTTCTGCTTCTACTTCTTCTTTGGCGCGCACTGTGTAGGTGCCAAATTGGTAAATGCTTTGTGGCGTTAAACCCAAATGACCCATTACCGGAACTCCTGCACCTACAATGCGCTTTACACTTTCTATCACCTCTGCCCCACCTTCTAATTTTATACTATGTCCACCGCTTTCTTTCATAATGCGGATGGCACTATTCAATGCTTCTAAGCTATTGCCTTGATAGCTACCAAATGGTAAATCTACCACTACCAAACATCTATCTATGGCACGCACCACACTGCCTGCGTGGTAAATCATTTGATCTAAAGTAATAGGCAAAGTAGTTTCGTGGCCCGCCATCACATTGCTTGCACTATCACCAACTAATAATATATCAATACCAGCTGCATCTAAAATACCTGCCATTGTAAAATCGTAAGCAGTAAGCATACTAATTTTTTCGCCGCGCTCTTTCATTACTTGCAATTGATGCGTGGTAACTTTTTTTACATCTTTGTTTTCTTTATGTATGCTCATGATAAAAATTTCCAAATGTAAAAGTAGGATAATATTTGAATTAATTTCTGTTTTTAGAATTTGCATAATTTGCTTTACTTTTAGATGTGGTTTTGCAAAAATTATATTTTTTACTACTCATCTTTATTTGCACTAACAGCAATGCGCAAATGCCTTTTTATTGCGCAGAAAAAACACATACCAATTTGCAATGGGAATGCCTTGGACCTAAACACGATAGTAGCCAATTAGCCAATCAAAACTTTGGTGCTATTACTGCTATTTGCGCTAATCCCAAAAAAGACAGTTTGGATATTTATATAGGTGCTTATAGTGGTGGTCTTTGGCATACGACAGATGGTGGTGCAAATTGGGTAAACCTTACAGATAATTTCCCAAAAAATGTAAGTGGCGTAAAAAATATAATTGTAGATTTTGATGCAAGCCCAAGAACTATTACAATAAGCTCAGGACAAAGCTTTACATGGATAGAAGGTGCGCAAGCTGGAGTATTGCAAAGCCTAGATGATGGTAAACATTGGCAAGCTGCAATATTTAAAAGAAATGATGGATCTGTATTTTATCCAACTATAGATGCATTAATCAAAGATAATGTCAACTCCGAAAATTATTTTGCATCTGCTGAAGGTGCTATTTGGCGAAGCACCAACAATTGCAAATCGTTTGAAAAAATTTTTCCAATCACCAATGAACATAAAAAAATATTTGATAGAGAGCCATATCATCATTTCTTGGGAATGGTATTATATGACAATAACTTGTATATAAGTAGTGAATATCAGCATCATTGGGATGGTGTAAAAGACAATGTTTACTATCCTGATTTATTGGAATTAAAAAATATTTATAGCAATAATATTACTATTACTTCCTTGAATAAAGAAGTAGATGAATATGTAAAAAACACAAATACAAAGCAATGCTTGGGTACAAAAATTGCTGTGTGTGCTGCAGATAATAACATTCTTCATATTTATAAAACATACATGAATGCTACCAAATATGTGACACTTTTGGAATATAATATGAAGGAACATTATTTTGAAAATAGTATAGAACCTAACTTGCCTCTAGAGTCTTTCAATGCTGTAAATGTAGCAGGATTGCTATGCAATGCCAAAAACAAAGCAGTACATTATTTAAGTGCATTTACATTTCATCAAAGCAAAGATTCTTGCCAATCTTTTCAAGCAAGCTATGGCTATTCTTTTGGCGAAAACAATACACCACATACAGATATTAGAAGTGCTCAAATTATTTATAGCAGTGCAGAAGGCAAATCAGATCATATTTTATTGGGCACAGATGGTGGATTAAGCTATAGCGGCAATAGTGGTAAAACTTACAAAAATTTAAATGGTGCATATCTGCCTATTACACAATTTTATGGATTGGGTGTAAGCCAATTTGATGGCAATATAACTTTAGGAGCTCAAGATAATAGTTTGATGACCTACGTAGCAGCAAATAAAAAATGGAAAATAAGTATTAATGGAGATGGATATGATGCTGAATATGCACAACACCAAAAAGGGCTGCTATATGGCGAATATAATTTTCAAACCTTACAAGTAAGTAGGAATGGTGAAGCACCATGTAACAATAACAGTGGATTGAACCACAATGGCGAAAATAATCCAAATAAAAATTTGCGTTGCACCAAAAATGGAAATGTGTATTTTGGTGGTGGAAATAAAATTAATAAATTAGCCTTACATCAAACACAATGGCAAGCATTAGGGCCAATTCCTGGCATGGGCAATTATTTATTTGCCTATGATATTTGCGAAGTGAATGAAGATATTATGTATGCTGCAAATATTTGGAATGGGGCAACTAACACGCTACTAAAATCTATAGATGCAGGAAAAACTTGGCAAGATATTTCTACCAATTTAAGCATTGATTCGCCTAATAGATTTAGGCCAGACATGTATAGAATTCTAAGAATTTATTGCTCACCAAATAATGAACAAGATGTATGGATTGGACTTGGCTATGCAAGCGATTACAATAACCCTTGCAATGGCTATAATAGAATAATGCATAGCAAAAACGGAGGCGAAACATGGATGGATGAAAGTAAAGGACTACCTGCAATTGGCGTATCGGATATTGTACTAATAGAAGGCACAGATGAAGCGATGTTTGTAGCTACAAACGAAGGTGTTTATTTTAAAGAGCTTTGGACAGATGATTGGCAACTATATGGCAGCAAGCAACCAATGAGTTTAGTAAGCGAATTAAAAATAGATTATTGCCAAGGCGATTTGCTAATGAGTAGCTATGGCAGAGGATTGTGGAGAGTGTCACTCCCAAAAGATATTCAGTACAATAATTATTATACGCTAAAAGATAAAATTGATTTTACAGACAGCACTAGAGATTATGTTTTACAACGAGATATTTATTTAAAAAAGAATGAAACATTGCCAATAAATGCTGCAGTATATATTGCGAATAATAGGAAAATATATTGCTATCATACCAATCAGATTGTATTTGGCAATAAAGGCAAACTATTAAATGGATGCAACAACAATTACAATGCAATAGCAATTAGAACCAAACGAAAAAAGAAATTTTTATTGTTCTAAAGTTTGGCCGCAATTTCTTTGTACAGTATTTTTATCAAGCCATCTGCTACACCAATTTGCGGTACATAAATATCTGTAATATTAGCCCAACGCATGATGGTTGTATATATTTCTAAAGCTGGTACTATCACATCTGCCCTATCCAATTTCAAATCGTACAAGTGCATTCTTTCTTCTATGGTCAATGGCGACATTTGCTTATAAAAATCTTTTAAATTTTCTAAGGTTAATGGTCTTCCATTTTTCTTTTTGCTAAGGCTAAATATTTTATTAATATTTCCACCACTACCAATGGCATCTATACTTCTATATTTTTTGCTATTATCTTTAATAAAGCATTTTAGTGCATCCCAAGATTTATCTTCTACCTTACCAGTAAGCATGCGGATAGTACCAATATTGAAACTTTCTTTTGCTACAACTGTATCATCACAAAACAAAGTACACTCTGTGCTGCCACCACCTACATCTATATACAAATGCGCAGAGGCATTGCTTAGTTTTTCTGCAAAATGGTTTTCGTAAATGATATTGGCTTCTTCTTGCCCAGTAATAATTTGGATTTGCAAACCGCAATCTTTTTGAATTTCATCAATGATATCCCTTCCATTGCCAGCATCACGCAATGCACTAGTAGCAGCAGCTTTGTAATGTTCTACTTGGTACACATCCATTAAACTTTGAAAAGCACGCATTGTTTTAAGCATCATTAACTTGCGCTCCATACCAATGCTACCATGTGCAAATACATCAAAGCCAAGGCGCAAAGGCACACGTACCAAATTTAATTTTGTATAATCCAAACTGCCATCTGTATAAGCGTGTACATCTGTAATCAATAACCTTGCTGCGTTACTTCCTATATCAATGGCTGCTAGTATCATGTAGTGGTTGTATTATATTTTTGTAATCGTAAATATTTAGAAATTTCTACTTGACTCCTTACCACCTTTGCTCCTTTTTCTCGAGGCACATATTGGTTTGGATTGTCATTGTCTAAAATTCGTGCTTTTTCATTTTCGGCTAGTTGCAATTGCAATATATTTATCAACTCGTTTTGCAGAACAGGGTCTGAAATGCTTACACTTGCTTCTACACGATGATCCAAATTTCTTATCATCCAATCTGCACTGCTTATAAACACCAATGGTTTCCCGCCATTTGCAAAATAAAAAACTCTTGCATGCTCAAGGTAAGAGTCTACAATACTAATTGCTTTGAAATCGAAATTTTTCTTTTGATGAGGTAAATCTACACAATAAATTCCTCTAATAATTAAGCGCACTTTTACTCCTTGCTTTGCAGCTTCTTTTAATGCTTTAATCAAAGGTTCATCGCTTAGGCTATTTAGTTTTATAATTACCTCCGCATGCTTTCCTTTTTTAACATTATTAATTTCGTTTTCTATCTGCTCCAAAAAATATTTGCGAGTATTAATTGGCGAAGCGATGATAGGGATAGCTTTATCTAACAGTTGTATGTTTGTACCTTCTAAATATTGGAAAATATATTTTACACCTGTTAAAATATTTTTATTACTAGTTAGCAAGCAATGGTCACCATAAACCTTAGATGTACTCTCATTTAAATTGCCAGTGCTTACGAACCCATATTGCTTTGTTTTGCCAAATTCCATTTTGGTTATCAAACAAATTTTCGCATGTACTTTCATATTTGGCTTGCCAACTATTACATTTACTCCTTCTTCTTCTAGCCTGGTTTTCCATCGTAAATTTGCTTCTTCGTCAAACCTTGCGCGCAACTCTAACACTACTGCAACCTGCTTGCCATTGCGCACAGCATTTACCAAAGCATTTAATATTTTACTATTACGTGCCAAGCGATAAGCTGTAATTTTTATAGTTCGCACATAAGGATCTATACTGGCTTCGCGCAATAAATCAATAATACTATCAAAGCTATGATATGGAAAATGTAGTAACACATCGCGTTTATCCAATACGCCTAAAATACGCTGCGGCTGTATCAATAAAGGATGTACAAATGGTTTTTGTCTTTCTAAAATATCTTTTTTTGCAAATAAGCTTGTAGGAAAATTCATAAAATCTTTGAAATTATGATACTTACCTCCTGCTATTAAATTATCTTTTTTTGTAAGATGTAATAACAAAGTAAGATATTCCAATAATTTTGGATCTATATTTTTTTCATAAATAAATCTTGTAGCCTTGCCTTTTTTACGATTTTTTAATCCTTTTTCTAGTTTAGAAATTATATCTGTGCTAATATCATTATCAATATCCAATTCGGCATCTCGCGTTACTTTAATAATGCTGCTGCTGTATTGATTAAAGCCAAATTGCGCAAACAACAAAGGCAAACATTCGCGCACTACATCTTCTAACAAAATAATGTTTTTTTGCCCTGGGGCAGATGGCAAAATAATAAATCTACCAATTTCATCAGATGGAATTTCAATTAATGAATAGGTTTGCATTAATGGACTATCGCTATTACCAAGCACACAAGCTAGAAATAAATTTTTATCTTTTAACAATGGTAGTCTCCCAATACTTTCTATCATCAATGGCACAATTTGATTGCGCACTTCTTCTTCAAAATAAGTATGAACAAATTTGCGCTGTGCACTATTTAATTGTGTATTGGTTTTTATAAATATTTTACGCTTTGCTAATTGCTGCAAAATTTCTTTGAAGGTTTCATCAAATGTTTTTTGCTGAATAGCAACTTTATCATTGATTGTATTTAAAATGCTTGCAGGATTTTTTTCTAAATGAAAATTAGCTTTTTTATGATGCAAGCCAGCCATTCTGCTAAGTGTAGCGACTCTTACTCTAAAAAACTCATCTAAATTGTTGCTGAATATTCCTAAAAAACGGATTCTATCATATAAACTATTTCTTACATCTTTAGCTTCTTGCAGCACTCTATCATTAAAGGATAACCATGTAATATCTCTTTCAGAATTTAACGAATTGGGCATGTATTGTGGAATATTACCTACAAAGGTACCATAATTTAAATGTATACAATATTAAGTTTATATCAATTTATGTAATGGATTACAAGTGCAGAAGGACAATAAATAACTTTGCAATCCTTATCTTTGCGCCAATAATTATGAAACCAAGTTTACCCCAAGGCACAAGAGATTTTAATGCGCAAACAGTGCGTAAAAGGCAATATATTTTAAATATTATGCAACACATATTTGAATTGTATGGCTATGAACCATTGGAAACCCCAAGCATGGAAAATCTTACTACACTTGCAGGTAAATACGGCGAAGAAGGAGATAGATTGATTTTTAAAATATTGAATAATGGCTTAAATGAAGCCAGCAAACACGAAAAAACAAAAACTGCATTAGAAAATGTATTGCAAGGCAAAAGCGATATAAACCTTACAGAAAGAGCATTACGCTACGATTTAACTATTCCTTTTGCAAGATATGTGGCGATGAATAGAGAGAATATTGCCTTGCCTTTTAAGCGATTTCAAATGCAGCCTGTTTGGCGCGCAGACAGACCACAAAAAGGTAGATATAGAGAATTTTGGCAATGCGATGCAGATGTTGTGGGCACCAGTAGCCTAATGATGGAAGCAGAATTATTAAATATTTATCATTCTGTTTTTGAAAAACTGCAAATACCAAACATTGAAATTAGAATTAATAATAGAAAAATATTAAGTGCATTAGCAGAAGTAATCGGTAAGCAAGATGCGATAACTGATATCACTATTGCAATAGACAAATTAGATAAAATAGGATTAGAAAAAGTATGTGATGAATTAAAAACAAAAAGCATAACAGATGATGCAATAGCAACAATTATAAAGTATTTGCAAATTGGTGGCAGTAATGAGGAAAAATTAATTGCCATCCAAAATTTATTAGGCGCTACAGAAAATGGAAAACTAGGGTTACAAGAAATAAATACATTAATCAATTATTTGCAACAAGTAAATGCAAATTGCTTACCAATTTTGGATTTTACATTAGCCCGGGGTTTAGATTATTATACCGGAATGATTGTAGAAATAAAAACTACAGCAGTTAATATGGGTAGTATTGGCGGTGGTGGCAGATATGATAATTTAACTGGCGTATTTGATTATCCCAATGTAAGTGGCGTAGGCATTAGCTTTGGTGTAGATAGAATATATGATGTGATGGAAGATTTAAATATTTTTCCGACAACATTAAATACAGGCGTAGAAATTATGTTTGTTAACTTCGGTAATGCATGCCAAGATAAATGTATAGATTATGTACAGCAATTAAGAGCAGAAGGCATTGCTTGCGAATTGTATCCAGATACAAATAAGTTTGACAAACAAATGAAATATGCCAATAAACGTGGTTATCCTTTTGTGGCCATTGTAGGTGATGATGAATTAAAAGAAAATTGTATTACCTTAAAAAACTTTGCTACAGGCCAGCAGCAAAAAGTAGATTATTCAGAATTGAAACACCAGTTAAATAAAAATTAATATTATGCCAATTACAATTTTCATAATTGCACTTACCTGTATCATATCTTATTTAGCTTGGCAAAAAACACATATGATGCAGCAGTTTATCTTTTATCCGTACAAAATGAATAATAATCCAAAAGAATATTATCGGTTTATTAGCTCTGGGTTTATTCATGCAGATCCTCAACATTTAATTTTTAACATGCTAACTTTGTTCTTTTTTGGCAGACAAATGGAAGAAGTTTTTGGACCATTATTATTTATTGTATTTTATTTCACAGCATTAATTGCCAGCAGTTTGGTTTCTTTCTTTAAAAACAAACATAATTCCTATTTTCAAGCTTATGGAGCAAGTGGCGCAGTTAGTTCTGTATTATTTGCATTTATCTTATTTGCACCCTGGGCAGAGATTTATGTTTATTTCATTAAGGTTCCTGCTATTATTTATGCTGTTATTTATATTGGCTATAGCCTATATATGAATAAACAAAAATCGGATAATATTGGACACGAAGTACATCTGTGGGGTGCTTTTTATGGCATACTGTTTACTGCCATTGCATTTCCTTCAGCTATTTCCCTTTTTATTTATCAAATTTCCACTTTTCGCATGTAAAAGAAGCACTTTGAATTGCAAAGCTGATAATAATTAATAATGCATTATAAGGCTAATTGCTAACTTGCAACTATTAAAATAATCATGTGGCTATAGTTATTCAATTAGAGAATGTCAGCAAAGTTTTTGGCACACATACTGCTGTAGACAATTTAAATCTGCAAGTAGAGCAAGGCGAAATTTACGGATTTTTAGGCCCGAATGGTAGTGGTAAGAGTACGACACTACGCTTAATACTTGGTTTACTTACACCATCTGCAGGTGATATACATATCATGAGTAAACATTTGCTATCCAACAGAAGTGAGGTTATGCAACATATAGGCTGCATTATAGAAAAACCAGATTTTTATAATTATTTAAATGCAATGGATAATTTAAAAATATTTAGTCGAATGCATGGCATTTCTACCAGCAAATACGACTACAAAAACTTGTTGCAAAAAGTAGGATTATATGGCAGAGAAAAAGATATTGTAAAAACATATAGCCATGGCATGAAGCAGCGTTTAGGGCTTGCACAAGCATTGCTGCACAATCCATCCATTATTATATTAGACGAACCTAACACTGGCTTAGACCCGCAAGGTATAATAGAGCTTAGAGAAACTATTCTACACTTGAATCAGCAAGAAGGAAAAACAATATTATTAAGTAGCCATATATTAAACGAAATTGAAGAAATTGCAAAAAGCATGATTCTAATTCATAATGGAAAAACAATAGCACAAGGAAAGATTAGTGCACTATTAGACAAAGAAAATATTTTTGTAAACTTTGAAATAGACAATAAAGAAAATGCGTTGGAACAATTAAAAGAAAGTAAATGGTATTCTTTAATTACTGCGATAGATGAGGAGCATATCATACAATTTAATATTAGCCATGATGATGTACCACAACTTACAAAATGGTTTGTAGCAAAAGATATTGCTATTTATAATATTGCAAAAATGCGTAGCTTGGAAAAATATTTTTTAAAACTAACCAATGTATAAGTATGAATAATTTTGGAGGACTATTAATCAACGAGTTTATAAAAACATTTAAGAAACCAAGAACATTTATAAGTTTCATTGCATTAACTATTTTGGTACTAGCATTGCAATATGGCTTCTACCACGACGGAAAAGAAATCATGAAATTTTTTACACAATCTTTAGAAGAAGATTTTTCTATTAATGGCAATATGCTTACTAGTAATTTTATTACTTATTTAATATTACAGTTTTTAATTGTACAAATGCCATTGTTAGTTACACTTGTAAGTGGTGATATCATTAGCGGAGAAGCGCAAACTGGCTCCTTGCGTTATTTATTATTAAGGCCACAAACTAGGACCCAAATTTATTTTGCGAAATGGATTATTAGTATGTTTTATACTTTATTACTGCTTATTTGGTTAGGCATTTTAGCATTAGTAGTTAGTAAATTTATTTTTCCGAATGGCGATTTAATTGCGGCATTTAGCGATGGAGTGCACATCACCAGAGCCGCTGATTGTAACTTTAAATTTTTGGAAGCATTTGGTATTGCATTTTTGGCGCTTGGCTTAATTACTTCTTTTGCAATGATGCTAAGTGCTTTTGCAGAAAATAGTATTTCGCCAATTATTATTGTAATGAGCACTGTAATTATTTTTACAGTAATTGGCACTTTTGAATTGCCTGTATTTGAATTTTTAAAACCATTTATGTTTACTACTCACATGATTGTATGGCGAGATTTATTTGAAAACCCTGTACCTGCATCAGAAATCATAACTTCTTGTATGGTGATGTTTGCACATATCATTTTATTTTTCTCAATTGGATTATTTCACTTTAATAAAAAAGATATTACTTGTTAATTTATGAAAAACTATTTTTTACTGCTTCTTTGTTGCATTCCATTTATAGGTAAATCACAAAGTGTAGATCCTAAAAAATCTATCAATAAAATAAATGAAAAATTTTCTAAGGTAGCAGATTATAAAGCAGATGTAGCTATGCAATTTGGTATACCTAATGTAAAAATTAGCAATATCAATGCTACAGTACTTTATAAAAATCCAAATAAATTTAAAATGAAAGCAAAGGGATTGTTTTTTTTACCAAAACAAAACCCAATGCAAAATGTAATGAATACATTAAAAGACACTGCTAATTATCAAGCTATTTATTCTGGAAAAGCTTTAGTAAATGGCACGAATTGCATTATTGTAAATATTATACCTATAAAACCAATGGGCGATTTAGTGTTAGGAAAATTTTGGATAGATGATGTTAAAAATCTAATTGTAAAAAGCGAAATTACCACTAAAAACAATGGCACTGTAGCTACAGAAAATAAATTTGGTGCAAATGCTATCTATGCCCTACCCGACGAAATAAAAATAAATATGGATGTTAATAAATTTAAAATCCCTAAAATGTTGGCCTTAGATATCAATAAAAAAAAGAAATTAGATGCTAATCCTAACAATAAAAAAGAAAGTGCAAGCATTACTTTGCACTTTACCAATTACATTATCAATCAAAAAATAGAAGATCGAGAATTTACAACAGACTAAATTTCAGTTCTTAATTCTTACTAATAGCACATGATGCAAATCAAATTATAATAAAAGATATAAAACTCTTTTATTATAAATATACTTATTATCTTTGCCTTGTAAAAGAGTAAAAGAATGTTTTCAAAATCGTGTGAATATGCCATCAAGGCTATGATATACATAGCAAGAGAGTCTGGAGAAGATAATAAAGTAGGCGTAAAAGATATTGCAAAAGGCACAAACTCACCTGAACATTTTATTGCTAAAATATTACAAGAATTAGGCAGAAAGAAGCTTTTACAATCTACCAAAGGTCCAAATGGCGGGTTTTATATGGATGCGAAAAATTTAGAAACTACCATTGCAGATATTGTAAGAGCTACTGATGGCGATGGCATTTACACAGATTGCGTTTTGGGTTTAAAAACTTGTTCCGAAAAAAATCCATGCCCTGTTCATCATGAGTATAAGGAGATAAAACAAAAACT
>CAIXQW010000144.1 GCA_903921675.1 uncultured bacterium
AAGTAGTAGCTTCTGTTTCTGGGCAAGTGGTAGACGATATTGGTATACCATTAGGTGGTGCCAATGTAACTATTGGCAATCATAGCTTTACCACTACATCAGATGGTGTGTTTTTCTTTAAAAATATTAACACAAAGGAAAAAGCTACTTTGATAAAAGTTGAGAAAGCTGGCTATTTCAAAGGTTTTCGTACCATGAGTATTTTAAAAACCCAAAATCACTATACAAGAATCCGTGTAATGAAAATGGATAACCCACAAAATTTTTCAACACTTACAGACGCTGTAGTTACTGCCACTGGTGGAGCAAAAATAAATATTGCAGCTAATAGTATAATGAATCCAGTAACTGGAGCTGCATATAATGGGATAGTAACCATTAATGCAAAAACTATTAAAGCCAAAGATGCAAACATAGCAGAATTAACTCCTGGTGCTTTGCGTGGTATTAATACAGCTGGCGAAGAAAATGCTTTGGCCACTTATGGTATGATAGCTGTAGAAATGCAGGATGCAAGTGGCAATAAATTACAAATTGCTACTGGCAAAACTGCAGAAATTCATATGCCAATTGAGGCTTCTCAATTAGCAATTGCACCAGCAGAAATAGCTTTATGGCATTTTGACGAAGCGCAAGGTATGTGGGTAGAGGATGGCAAAGCTACAAAATTAGGTAACGAATATGTAGGAAAAGTTAGCCATTTCAGTTATTGGAACTGTGACTATGGTGGTCCAACATGTCAATTTGATGCTACTTTCATAGATTCTGCTACCAATACTCCTTTAAACGGAGTAAGAGTAGAATTAGTGAGCAGCCTTGCAACTGCTGGTACACGTAGCTCTTGGACTAATTCTTCAGGCACAGTAAGCGGAGGAATTCCAACCAATACTACCTTTACATTAAATTTAATAGATCAATGTGGAAATGCATTTTATACTAATGTTTTTTCAACTACAACAAATCCTATAAGCCTTGGTAATATTTTAGTTACAATGCCTACAATTTCTGCAGTAAGTGTTACTGGTACAGCTTTAGATTGCAGTGCTGTAGCTTTACCAAACGCATTGGTTGTGGTAAGTAATGGTAATAATAGTGTAATAGTTTATGCCAACGGAAGCGGCGCATTCAGCTATTCCACTAATTTATGTGTAAGTCCAACTTTATTTACATTTACAGCTTACGATCCTACAAATTTTGTTAATGGATCTACTACAGCAAATATCTATGCTGGTACAAACGCTATTGGTTCTGTAACTGCATGTGGCACTATATCAGAGTATATTAATTATACCATTATAGATTCAGCAAATGCAGTAACCAAATCATTTACACACTTAGCACCTGGAGATGTATTTAACAGTTATTACAATAATCCAACAACAAGTATTAATTCCTCAAACCAAAACACATTAGGATATCAATCCATTAGTTTTGATTTTGATGGGGCTGGTACAACTGGTAGCCATAATTTAACAAGCTTTAGTCATTTTAGCTACAGTAGTGGTGCTAGTTACAGTTGTTATTCAGACTCTAATGCCACAATCGCAGTACCTATGACAGTTTCTCAATATTCTGCAACAATGAGTGGATTTATGAATGGTAGCTTTAATGGAAATTTCCATACAACAACTCCTGTAAATTCTTACACAGTTACAGGCACATATAATGTAAAAAGAGATTTCTAAAAGTTTTAGAAATTATAATAATATTACAAAGGGAGCCATTTGGTTCCCTTTGTTGCTTTTGGGAATAAGTGAATGCAATATTTAATTCTAATAAATATAGATTTTAGATGAAAATTAGATTGGTTATAGTAAGCAGGGCATTACACAATTTATTACTTAACATAATATTAATTATAGGAAATTTTAATAAGCTGGAATATTTGTATTTGCTGC
>CAIXQW010000145.1 GCA_903921675.1 uncultured bacterium
AGCCCTGTAATTAAAATTTCTACTCCTGTAAAAAATGGATTACAAAATAGTATAAATCCAATAAGTATTGTAGGTACAGCATTAGATAATGATTTGGCATCATTAGATGTAAATGTTTTTAATGTTACAGATACAATTAAACTATATACAGAATCTCAAGTTATTTCTGGAACAGGGGTTACTATTCAGCAAAATTTTTCTAAGTTTGTAACTAAACCCACTAGTTGCTTGTTAGAAGTGGTAGTAAAAGATAAAGCGGGCAATAGAAGTGCGGATAGTACTTATTTTAATATTTATTAAGGAGATTGAATAAAGTTTAGGTTTCGCTTGATACCTTGAAACTTACTTCGTTTTAATGGTGAATCTTTAAAAATAATTTTAAAACTTTCTTCACTCATTTCTTCCCACTGCTTTGTAGTTAAATTTAGTATTTCTGGAATTGGTGAAAAATGAATTTCAGAATTTGGTTTGCTAAATCTGTTCCAAGGGCAAACATCTTGGCAAACATCACAACCAAACATCCAATTATTAAAATCTTTTTTAGAGTCAATGATAGCCTCTTTTAGCTCTATTGTATAATAACTAATACACTTACTGCCATCTATTACTTTATTTGGCAGAATTGCTTCTGTGGGGCAAGCATCAATACATTTAGTGCAAGTGCCGCAATAATCTTTTACAAACGGGTGGTCATATTCCAATTCAATATCTACAATTAAAGTAGCGATAAAAAAAAAGGAACCATTTTGTTTACTAATTAAATTGCCATTTTTACCAAGCCAACCTATGCCACTTTTTACAGCCCATGTGCGCTCTAAAACAGGGGCACTATCTACAAAACCTCTTCCATGTATTTCACCAATTTGTTCATTCATCAATGATATAAAGTGGTGTAATTTTTCTCGAATTACCTCATGATAATCTTTGCCAAATGCATACTTTGCAATTTTGGGAGCCGCTTCATTTTGTTGTTCGGCAGGATAATAATTCAATAGTAAAGTAATTACACTTTTTGCATCTTCTACCAATTTTGTTGGGTCAATTCGTTTATCAAAATGGTTTTCCATGTACTGCATTTTTCCGTGGAGACCCTTTTTTAGCCATTGTTCTAGCCGCTTTGCATCATCACTTAGCAATTCTGCTTTGGCAATGCCACAATAATCAAAACCTAATTGTTTGGATATTTGCTTTACAATAGTTGTATTTTTTATTTTCAAAATTATAAAATGAATAAAGTGATAAATAATAAACCAAAAAGATGGATTAAAAATCCAAACATATAAAAACAAAATAATAAAAATTGTTTGATTAATATTTTAATCCATCCATCTTTTTCACTTGTTGGTAAATTATTTTGATGTAATAAATATGCAGCTAATGATAATATATGAGGTATCCACTTTCCAATTCCAAGTTGGGTTTTATTATTTATGCTTAATGCAATTGGTTTTTTTGTATAATCAAGTTGTGCTTTTTCCTTTTTAGTATTATTTAACTCATAGGAATCGAAAGTTGTAATTGATAATTTTTTTGAATTATTCAGTTTTAAAACTTGGTTTATAGTTTCTACAGCATTTAAAATAAAAAATAAAATAGTAGCAGAATAAAATGAAATAGGGTTTACATGTTTTACTCTTTTATTATTGATGTAATTTATAGCTACTGCATTAGGCTGGATAAACATAGTTTTTACAGTCTTTTTAAATTTACCATCATAATGAAAATAATCTCCAATAAAATTTATTACCATGTGTGCATATGAATCCTTTTGCAAAATAGCTTTTTGCATACAATTGCTATAATATTTGCCAATCAAAGGCACATCGCAATTCAAATATTTATCTTCTTTATGAAACTCTTTGTGATGATTATACATTACCGCACTAAGATAATCAGATCTATGAAATAATTTCCGAAAAATATTTTTTTTCTGTTACATCGTCATAGAATATGTATTTTGACTGCCAAATAATGTTGAAATTCGAATTGGACTATAGTTTGTGCATTATCTATCAATTAAAACAAACTGAAACAAAATGAATTTAAACAATTTTACCATTAAAGCGCAAGAAGCAGTAGCAGCAGCACAGCAATTGGCTTTTAATGCCCAGCATCAGTATATAGATACTGTTCATTTACTAAAGGCTATGTTGGATAGCGATGATAATAGCATAGAATTTTTACTAAAAAAGAATGACGTGAATGTTGGCTTTGTAGAGCAAAAGCTAAATGATCAAATTCAAAAAATGCCAAAAGTGGGCAGTAGTTTTGCAGAATTAATTTCTAAAGAATTAAATACAATTGTATTAAAAGCGGGTAGTTTTTTAAAAGAGTTTGGCGACGAATTTATTTCTTTAGAGCATCTTTTATTGGCAATAGTAAATGGCAATGATGCAACAGCTAACATTTTGAAGGATGCTGGCCTTACTCAAAAAAATTTAAAGAAAGCAATAGCAGATAGTAGAAAAGGAAGCACTGTAAGCAGTGCAGGTAGCGAAGGCAATTATAATTGGCTAAAGAAATTTGCTAAAAATTTAAATGAGTTAGCTAGTAGTGGTAAGTTAGACCCTGTAATTGGTAGAGATGAAGAAATTCGAAGAACGCTGCATATACTTAGCCGTAGAAGTAAAAATAATCCAATGCTTGTAGGTGAACCTGGTGTTGGTAAAACAGCTATTGTAGAAGGCTTAGCACATAGAATTATTAATGGGGATATTCCAGAAAACCTAAAGAGTAAAATAATTTATTCTTTAGATATGGGACAATTAATAGCAGGTGCCAAATACAAAGGAGAATTTGAAGAAAGATTGAAAGCCGTTATTAAGGAAGTGACAGACAGTGATGGACAAATAATATTATTTATAGATGAAATACATACATTAGTTGGTGCTGGTGGTGGCGAAGGCGCAATGGATGCAGCTAACATTTTAAAACCAGCTTTGGCTCGTGGTGAGTTGCGCGCTATTGGTGCAACTACATTAAATGAATATCAAAAATATTTTGAAAAAGACAAAGCTTTAGAGCGCCGTTTTCAGAAGGTAATGATAGACGAGCCAAGCATAGATGATGCTATTAGTATATTGAGAGGTATTAAAGAAAAATACGAAACGCATCATCATGTACGCATTAAAGACGAAGCGATTATTGCTGCAGTGACCCTAAGTAACAGATATATTACAGATAGATTTTTGCCAGATAAAGC
>CAIXQW010000146.1 GCA_903921675.1 uncultured bacterium
ACTCCTGCATCAAGTATCGAATATCGTCAATTCAAAATCCAAATTCAAAATTCATAATTACTACACATTCCTTACCTTTGCCATCCAAGCAAATTAAGTAATGAATAATAACCATAAACTAGCCACCAAGCTAATACATGCAGGTGCAGAGCCAGATCCAAGTACTGGCGCCATCATGACACCCATCTACCAAACAAGTACTTATGTGCAAAGCGCACCAGGTGTAAACAAAGGCTACGAATATGCGCGCAGCCAAAATCCTACACGTAAAGCATTAGAAGATGCTTATGCCATTATAGAAAATGCGAAACATGCTTTAGCCTTCAGTAGCGGGGTAGCTGCTACCGATGCTGTTATTAAATTATTGGCACCCGGAGACGAAGTAATTTGTGCGCATGATATGTATGGTGGCACTTATAGATTATTCACCAAAATATTTGAAAAATTTGGCATTAAATTTTTGCCTTGCGACACTACAGATGCAAATAATATCACTCCATTAATTACTGCCAATACAAAATTAATATGGATAGAAACACCAACTAATCCATTGATGAATATTACAGACATTGCTGCGGTAAGCGCCATAGCAAAAGCACACAATGTAATACTTTGTGTAGATAATACTTTTGCTAGTCCTTACTTGCAAAATCCATTAGACATGGGTGCAGATATTGTAATGCATAGTGCTACAAAATATTTAGGCGGTCATAGCGATGTAATACAAGGTGCGCTGATGATGAATAGCGACGACCTTCGCGAGAAATTATATTTCATTCAAAAAAGTTGTGGTGCAGTACCAGGTCCTATGGATTGTTTTTTGGTATTGCGTGGTATAAAAACACTAGGAGTGCGTATGAAAGCGCATTGCGAAAATGGCGAGAAAATAGCCAACTATTTGCGCATTCATCCAAAGGTGGGCAAGGTGTATTGGTGTGGTTTTGCAGATCATCACAATCATGCTATTGCAACTAAGCAAATGCGTGGCTTTGGTGGTATGATGAGTTTTGTATTGAAGGATGATAGTGTAGAAGCAGCTACAAAAGTGTTGTGCAGCACCAAATTATTTTCACTAGCAGAAAGCCTTGGCGGTGTAGAAAGTTTAATTAACCATCCTGCAAGTATGACGCATGCAAGCATCCCTCGCGAAGAGCGCTTGAAAGTAGGTTTGGTAGATGGATTAATTCGACTGAGTATAGGTATAGAAGATGCTGATGATTTGATAGAAGATCTTGCAAATGCAATTGGGTAATTTGCAATTAGCAGTGTGTAATTACAAATAAATAATTTTAGTAATTAGAAAATTGATTTTTTTGTACAATGAATCACAAACAGATAAAGCGATTACTAGATGCTAAGGTAAAAGAATATAATACACCTACTTTTATTGCTAAAGATCCAATAAGCGTACCATATCAATTTTCTAAAAAACAAGATATAGAAATAGCTGCATTTTTTGCAGCTATTTTAGCATGGGGCAATCGTACATCTATTATCAATAGCGCTAATAAAATAATGCAATGGATGGACTATGCGCCACATGCTTTTATATTGGCGCATCAAGATGTAGACCTAAAACCAATGTTGCATTTTGCGCATCGCACTTTTAATGCTACAGATTTATTGCATTGTATTGCTTTTTTTAAAATTCATTATAATGTAAATACTAGTTTAGAATCAGCATTTATAAGGCATCAAGATAGCGATATAAGTATAGAAAAATCTTTAATCAACTTTAAAGAATATTTTTTTTCTTCGCCAGATTCTCCAGAGCGGACTGGCAAACATATTTCTTCCCCACAAAAAAAATCGGCTTGCAAAAGACTAAATATGTTTTTGCGTTGGATGGTTCGCAAAGATAATTGTGGCGTAGATTTTGGATTGTGGAATCGTATTTCTCCATCGCAATTGATTTGCCCGCTAGATGTGCATGTAGGTAATGTTGCTCATCGCCTTGGTTTAATTCCTGACGCAAAAAGCAATTGGAGAAATGCAGAGTTGCTTACCAAAGCATTGCAACAATTTGACGCCAAAGATCCTGTAAAATACGACTATGCATTATTTAGTTTGGGAGTGATGGAGAAATTTAATTAGGAGGTCAGGAAGGAATTTGTATTTACGAATTTGTATTTACGAATTACGATATAAGATATGTTGGATTTTGGAATTTGATAT
Source organism: uncultured bacterium (assembly GCA_903921675.1). Lineage (GTDB taxonomy): Bacteria > Bacteroidota > Bacteroidia > Chitinophagales > Chitinophagaceae > CAIXQW01. Next base: position 2,176 of record CAIXQW010000146.1, read on the forward strand.
TTTTATTTCATTACTATTCTCTTTGTGTCTTCTTTGTGGCACTTTGTGTAATAATAGTTGCACGAAGGTTCGCAAAGGGATACACTAAGGAGCACAAAGAAAATTATATCCTTTTTTTGGTTTTGGAATTTGGATTTTATTTTTGGAATTTACAATCTATTAATAATTCTAATATCATAAATTACTACTATTATTTAGCTGTAACTTTAATATATTATGAAAGCACAAATACAACAAATACTTATCCAAAATACTAGTAAAGATAATCATCCTGTGCTTGCATCAGCAACTGTAAAACAACAATTACTTCCAATCATCAATCATTTGATGGATACCAACTTTGGCGGTTTTGTGCAAACATTATACGAGTTAGATATTGATGAAAAAAAGATAATGGATATAACTACTACAGGCGCCATGGATGCAGGCCAAGTTGCAGATTTAATTATAGAAAGAGAACAAAAGAAAATAGAAACAAGAAGATTGTTTCATAGAGATTATAATGGCGATGAAGGATTGTTGTTGTAATTAAACCAATGGCTCGCTAATACTAATTGGTGTAGCACTTAGTTGATTACTAATGCCATTTTTATGGCGCATATCTAATGCTACTATGATACCAATGCCTATAAAAAAACAAGAACCAAGTTTGTCGTTTTCTATTAATTCGCTAAGTGTATTATTAATGAAGAATGCACCAAGCATACACAATACACTAAT